>NZ_JBKJFM010000106.1:0-22609 GCF_046614825.1 Streptomyces nanhaiensis | reverse complement strand
GGTCTCCTTCGAACGGGGGTTCACGCGGCGGAGGCGTCCGGAATCCGCCGTGCGCGTGTGCCTGTACCCCGATCCGCCCCATTCGTACCTTCGCATCGGCCATCGGTGCGCCGTGAGGAGCGCGCGGGCGGGCCGTTGTGCCGGCGTCCGGGGTCAGCGCTCCAGATCGCCGCGCATGGCGACGAACAGCTTCCCGGCCTCGTCGGAGGTGCTGTCGGGGAACAGCGCCACCGCGGCGGTGCTCTCGTCCGCCCAGCCGCAGATCACCTGGCCGTTCTCGGCCAGGGAGGCCGTCAGGCACTCCACCGAGCCGCCCAGCGGTCCGGGGTCGGCCACCGGTTCCGCCAGGGGCTGCCCCAGCTCCGGGTCCCACTCGATGTACTCCAGCATGCCGCGGAAGAGGTGTTCGCGGCGTTTGCTCGTGTCCTCGGGGACGTTGTCGACGCCCTCGAAGAGGATCGGGTCGCCGCCGTCCGGGTCGGCGAAGTGGCTGACGACCAGCCGCATGCCCTCGCGCATCTCGCCCGGGTCGACGGGTACGTCCGTGACGGCGCCGTCTCCGGTGTGCTTGCGCAGGCCCCCCGCCTCCGCCGCGTCCACCAGGGACCGCTCGCCGCCCGGCACGGCCGGCCGCGACGCGTCCGGGGACGCGGTCGCCGACGCCTCCGGGAGCGCGGACGACGAGGCGTCGTCCGCCGGCAGGTCCTCCGGCTGGCAGGCGGTCAGCGCCGCCGCGGCGATCGCCGCGATGGCGGCTGCCCGGCACAGTCTTCCCCGAGATGTCCGAAACACAGTGGTGTACCCCCCTGTCCAAGGCCGTCCGGTCGACGGCCGCGACCAGTGGACGCGCAGGTGGGCGGGCCCGGTTCCGGCATTCCTGCCGCCACCGGGAGCCCAGGGGGCGCGCCCGCGAGGCTGGCCGGAGTTCCGCTGTCCCCGCCGCCCGATCCGGGGTACGCATGACGGGGGACCGCAGAGCGGACGGCCGCTCCCCCGTGCGGAGAGGAGGCGCCCCGTGCCCACCGAGACGGACACCGGCCGGGAGTGCGGCGCCTCGCCCCCCGGGCCGCCCCCCGGCGTGCCCGCAGGTGTGCCGGAGCAGGCGGAGGGCGGCGGGTGCGCCTGGGTCGTCGGCGACTGCTGGCTGTGGTGCCTGCGCAGCGGCACGGCGGTGACCTGGCTCGGACCGGTGGTCTCCTGGGGCACCCACGCCCCGCTGTACGCCTGCGAGGACTGCATCAGCCGGCTCGAGGAGCAGGTCGAGGAGCAGGTACGGAGCCCCTCCCCCGCCGGGCGGGGCTCCGTCTGCTGGCTGTGGTGCGGGCGGGGCGGCGTGCCGCTGAACCCTCTCGCGGAGGTCGGCTACCGCGGGAGGACGGCCGTGTTCTCCGCGTGCGAGGACTGCGTGGCCCGGCTCAAGCAGAAGGTGCTGGCCGCGGCGATGGTCAAGGACACGGCCAAACGCTGAGCCCCGCCCGTGCGGGCGGGACCCGGTTCAGGCCACGGTCCTGCGCACCGCTTCGGCCACGACCGCGCTCAGGTCGCCGCCCGTCTCCTCGAAGACGGCACGCTGGGCGGCGGCGCCGTTGCCGCGCCGGAAGAGGTCCTCGACCCCCTCCTTGGCCAGCGCCAGGTCGCCGGTGTCCGACAGGGCCGGTGCGGTGTGGTCGAGCAGGGCGCCCACGACGCTCTCCGCGGACGCGGGCTCGAAGGTCACCGGGTGCACCAGTTCCCCGGAGAGCCCGGAGCGGCCCGCCCGCCACGCCGCCAGGCGCAGCAGGCCGACGTCCACCGGCGCGGGCGGTTCGTCCGCGCGCCACTGACGGGCCGCGGTCTCCACCAGTGCGCGGACCAGCGCCGCCAGCAGCACCGTGTCGCGGGCGTCGAGGCACACGTCGGCGACCCGCACCTCGACCGTGGGGTAGTTCCGCGCCAGCCGGGCGTCGAAGTAGACCATCCCCTCGTCCAGCAGCGCCCCCGTCCGGATCATCGAGCGCACCCGCTCGCGGTAGTTCCCGGCCGAGCCGAAGACCTCCACCGGCCCCGCCGACGGCCACCGGCCCCACACCCTGTTGCGGTAACTGGCGTACCCGCTGTCCTCGCCCTGCCAGAAGGGGGAGTTGGCGCTCATCGCCAGCAGCGGGGCCAGCCACGGCCGGATCCGGTCCAGGACGGCGACCCCCTCATCGTCGGACTCCACGCCCACATGGACGTGGAGTCCGCAGGTGAGCTGCTCCTGGGCGGTCAGCCCGTACTCCTGGGCCATCCGCCGGTAGCGTTCGCCGGGGCTGAGCGAGGGGTCGGCCGCCAGCGGCGAGGTGGCCAGTGCCGCGACCTCCGCCCCTACCGCGCGCGCCCGCTGCGACGCCGCGCCGCGCCACCGGCGCACCTCCACGGCCAGGTCCACCATCTGCGTACGCGGGCGGGTCCCGGTCTCCAGCTGCTCCTCCTGGAGCTCCTTCTCCAGCTCCTCGCCCTCGCCCACGGAGGCCAGCACCGCTCCCGAGACGGCCTGCGGCTCACCGCTTTCCGCGCTCACCAGGAGCAGCTCTTCCTCGACACCGACGCTTCTCATCGCCACAGCCTCCTCAGGCGGTCGTCCGATCCAGCGAATTCCCCGGCCGGGCGCAAGTACGCGCCCCGGTTCGGTCACACGACCGGGCCTGGCGAACGGGTCATGAAAGGGCCGGAAGGGGGAACAAGCACCACCCCACCGGCGCACGCCCGCGCGGCCGTACGCCGGTCACAGGACAGAGGTCAGGGAGGACCGCTTGCGTCTGCGCCACATCCGGCCCGGCGGTCCCGGCTACACCCGCAGGCGCCACGGCCGCGGCTTCCGCTATCTCGACGCCGAGGGCCGGCCGCTGCGCGACCCGGCGGAACTGGAACGGATCAGGGCCCTGGTCATCCCCCCGGCCTGGAAGGACGTGTGGATCTGCCCCAGGCCCAACGGCCATCTCCAGGCCGTCGGGACCGACGCCGCCGGACGCCGCCAGTACCTGTACCACCCGCGGTTCCGGGCGGAGCAGGAGAAGGCCAAGCACGAGCACGTGCTGGAGGCGGCCGAGGCGCTGCCCCGCATCCGCGAGACGATCGGGGCGCACCTGGACGAGCGCGGGCTGACCCGGGAGCGGGTGCTGGGCACCGCGGTCCGCCTGCTGGACCTGGGATTCTTCCGCGTCGGAGGCGAGCGCTACGCGGAACTGAACAACTCCTACGGCCTGACCACCCTGCTGCGCGAGCACGCCGACTGCGCGGGCGGCGAGGTGACCTTCACCTACACCGGCAAGCACGGCCGGGAGGTGGTGCGCGCCGTGGCGGACCCCGCGACGTTCCGGGCGGTGCGCGCCCTCAAACGCCGCCGCGGGGGCGGCGAGAGGCTGCTGGCCTACTGGGAGCGGCCGGTGTGGCGCGAGGTGACGGGCGAGGACCTCAACGCCTATCTGAAGGATCTGGGCGGGGTGGACATCACAGCCAAGGACTTCCGCACCTGGCACGCCACCGTGCTGGCGTCCGTCGCCCTGGCCGTATCGCGGTTCGCCGACCGGAGCGAGGCGGCCCGCCGCCGTGCGGTCGCCCGCGCCGTCAAGGAGGTCTCCGAGTACCTGGGCAACACCCCGGCGGTGTGCCGCGCCTCGTACGTCAACCCGCGGGTGATCGAACTGTACGAGGAGGGGGTGACCATCGCCCCGGCCCTGCACCGGCTCGGGGACCGGGCCGCCTTCGGGGTCCCCGCGACCCGGGGGGCGATCGAGGAGGCCGTGCTGCGGATGCTGCGCACCGGCCGCCCTCCCGAGGGCTGAGGCCGGACGGCCCGGCGCGGGAGGGGCCGGCCTCAGAAGGCGTCGCGCAGTTCGAGGAGCTTCCGCTCGGTGTCCTGGACCGGCAGGGCCTGGGTGACCATGCGGTCGAGGGCCTCCAGGTAGGTGGTGACCTCGGGGCGCTCGTCGATGTAGACGGCACCGGTCAGGCTCTCGGTGTAGACGATGTCCGGCAGCTCCGGATAGCTGAACCGGAACAGCTGGAAGGGACCGAACATCCCCGGGTGGGGCCCCGCGCTGAAGGGCATGATCTGCAGACTGATCTCGGGCCTGGCGCAGACCTCTACCAGGCGGTCGATCTGGGCCCTCATGACATCGGCGCCGCCGACCGGTCTGCGCAGCACCTGCTCGTCCAGCACAGCCCACAGGCGCGGAGGGTCGGGCTTGGCCAGGAGCTGCTGCCGCCCGGTGCGCAGCGCGACCCTCCGGTCGAGCTCCTCCTCGTCCGCCCGGGGGAAGCCGGTGCGCAGCAGGGCACGGGCGTAGTCCTCGGTCTGGAGCAGGCCGGGGACGCAGTGTGGCTCGTAGGAGCGGATGAGGTCGGCTTCGCTCTCCAGACTGACGTAGAGGCTGAACCAGTCCGGCAGGACGCTGCGGAAGCGGTGCCACCAGCCCGGCTTGTTGGCCTTCTCCACCAGCGCGAGGAAGGCGTCGGTCTCCTCCGCCCCGATGCCGTAGCTCTCCAGCAGCGCCTTGACGTAGAGCGGGCGCAGGCCCACCTCGGCCTTCTCCATGCGGCGGACCGTGGACGTGGTGACGCTCAGGACCCGGGCGGCTTCCTCGAACGACTTCCCGGCGCGCTCCCGCAGGTCACGCAGGCGCAGCCCCAGGACGATCTGCCCCACGGTCGGTGCCGACCGGGACTCGCCCATGGTCTCTCCCTCTCCGCTCGCGCCTCACCGGCAGAGCAGTGTGCCACGACCTCGGCGGCACAGCCAGGCTGTGATTTAAATCTTGCAATTTGCAGAACTCTTCTTGCCTTTTGCGGACACCGATGAGCATAGTAGCCGGGTGATCCAGTTCACGACGCGGTCACACCGGCGTCGAACCGTACCGGTGCACGGGTCCTCCCGCCCCTCCCGCGGCCCCCGTGTCCTCGCCGCCCCTCCCCACCGCGGCGCACTGGACGCGGTGACCGGTCAGCGGGCGTTCCCGGGCGCCGGCCCCTCCCTCGGGCCCGGCGCCGCACACGGCGCACCGGCCCCGACGCCCACCGGCGTACGAAAGGCGAGCCGCTGATGGCTCTTCTCCCCCGCTCAGCGCACATGGCACCCATGCTGCCGGCAGTCCACCCCCAGCGATCGCGGCAACGGGCGGAGTTCGAAGTGCCCGCCCAGCGCTCCTCGGTGTGCGTGGCCCGGCATCTGCTCGCGGAATGGCTGCACCGCTGGCACTGTCCACAGAGCGTGGTCGACACGGCACAGCTGGTCGTGTCCGAGTTCGTCACCAACGCCGTGGTCCACACCGTCAGCGACAGGATCGCCTGCCTCCTCCAGCACGGCGACCGGCGGCTGCGCATAGAGGTGCGCGACCAGGGCACCGGCGCACCCGGGCTCGCGGCCCGCTCGGCGGACCCGGAGGCGACCAGCGGGCGCGGCCTGCAGCTCGTCGACGCCCTGGCGGACTCCTGGGGGGACATACCCGCGGCCCAGGCGCGGGGGCGCGTGGTGTGGGCGGAGCTGAGGCTGGACGAGGTGTGACGCGACCCACCTCCGTCGCACCCCGTCCCTCCATCGCCTCGCACCGACCACCGCCGTGCCTCACTCGGCGGTGGGCACGTCCGGGGGCGTGCCGTGCCAGACCGTGGTGACGTTGCAGAACTCGCGGATGCCGTGCCCCGACAGCTCCCGGCCGTAGCCCGAGCGCTTGGTCCCGCCGAAGGGCATCGCCGGGTGCGAGGCGGTCATGCCGTTGAAGTAGACGCCGCCCGCCCGCAGGTCGCGCACACAGCGGTCCTGCTCCTCCCGGTCGCGGGTCCAGACGTTGGAGCTCAGACCGAAGGGGGTGTCGTTGGCCACCTCGATCGCCTCGTCCAGGTCCGCCGCCCGGTAGAGGGTCGCCACCGGGCCGAAGGTCTCCTCGCGGTGGACGCGCATCCCGGGTGTGACGTCCGCCAGGACGGTGGGCTCGTAGAACCAGCCGGCCGGGTGGGCCGCGGGCCGCCGTCCGCCGCACAGCACTGTGGCGCCGCGCTCGCGGGCGTCCTCGACCAGTTCCTCCAGGTCGGCCCGGCCCCTCTCGCTGGCCAGCGGCCCGACCCGGGTGGACTCGTCCATCGGGTCGCCCACCTTCAGGGCCTTCATGCCGTCCACGAACAGCCGGGTGAACTCCTCGTACACCTCCCGGTGCACGATGAAGCGCTTGGCCGCGATGCAGGACTGGCCGTTGTTCTGGGTCCGCGCGGTCACCGCGACCTCGGCCGCCTTCACCACGTCCGCCGAGGGCAGGACGAGGTAGGGGTCGCTGCCGCCCAGCTCCAGAACGGTCTTCTTGATCTCGTCGCCGGCGACCGAGGCCACCGAGCGCCCGGCGGGTTCGCTGCCGGTGAGCGTCGCGGCGGCCACACGGTCGTCGCGCAGGACGTCCTCCACCGCGCCGGAGCCGATCAGCAGGGTCTGGAAGCAGCCTCGCGGGTAACCGGCGCGGCGGAAGAGGTCCTCCAGGTACAGCGCGGTCCGCGGCACGTTCGAGGCGTGCTTGAGCAGGCCGGTGTTGCCCGCCATCAGAGCGGGGGCCGCGAAGCGGATCACCTGCCACAGCGGGAAGTTCCACGGCATCACCGCCAGGACCGGGCCCAGCGGGCGGTAGCGCACGTACGCGGTGCTGCCGCCGCTGTCCTCGACGTCCGCCGGTGAGGGGTGCTCGTCGGCCAGCAGTTCCCCGGCGTGCTCGGCGTACCAGCGCATCGCCTTCACGCACTTGGCGGCCTCGGCGCGGGCCGCGGTGAGGGGCTTGCCCATCTCGGTGGTCAGGGTGCGGGCGATGTCGTCCCGCTCCTTCTCCAGCAGGTCGGCAGCCCGGTGCAGCAGTTCGGCGCGCTCGGCGAAACCGGTGGTGCGGTACTCCTCGAAGGCGGCGCGGGCGCGCTCCAGCCGCTCCTCGATCTCCTCCGCGCCCAGGGCCTCGAAGGTCTGCAGGGTCTCGCCGGTGGCCGGGTTGGTGGTCGAGATGGGCATGGGTCCCTCCCGGGGTGGTGGGGAGAGGGCCGGCCGCCGGCCGGTACGGCCGGCGGCTGCCCGCCGCTCCCGCTCGTCCTCGCTCGCTTCCGTTCGCGGGGGCGCGTACCCGCCCGCGGCGGTCTCAGTCGGCGGCCGGCACGCCCCGGCGGGAGGACGGGCGCGGTTCGGGGGCGTGCCGCGCCGAAGGGCCGCGGGCCGGCCGGCACCGCCGCGGGCCGGTCAGCGCTGGGCGAGCTTCAGCCGCACCTCCACCTCCTGGTCACCCGAGATCCGGGGCTCGGCCGTCACGTCGTAGAAGCCCGCGAGGGCTTCCCTGACCTGCCGTACCGCGTCGGGGCCGCCGCTGAGGTCCGCCTCGACCGGCTCCCCGAGTTCCAGGGTGCACTCCACCTCGCCGTGTGTGCGGACGTCGACCGTGCCCACCCAGAACTTGCGCTGCTCGCCGTCCGTCCCGGCCCCACCCCCGCCGTTGCCCAGTTCGGGCGACTCGGGGAACGCCGACCTCAGGACGGCGAAGACGGCCGCCGCGTTCGAAGCGGTGCAGTGGGGCAGCTCGATCTCGACGAGGCATGCCCCTTCCTTGGTCTGTCCGGTCTGTTCAGTGCTCATAGCCCCACCTGTACCCCGGTGCGGGCGATGGTCACAGGCCGTTCCGGCACACGGCCGGTCCGCGGGCCTCTCCCCGGGCCCGGCGCCTGCTCCGCCCGGCACGGCGTCACGGCGGGCTCCCCTCCCGCAACGGCCGGGATCACCGTCGAGGGGACCCGCTCCCCACCGTGCGGAGGATCTCCGCCTCCCTCTCGGGCGCCAGCCCGACCGGGGGGCGGTCGGGACGAAGGGGCGGCTCACCGCCCAGGCCGCACAGCCAGGCCCAGGTGTCGGCCACGGTCCGCTCCACGGGACGGCAGCGCAGTCCGGCCGCAACGGCCCGGGAGACGTCGCCCCGGTGCATGGCGTCGTGGAGCTCGCCCGGCGGAGTCCACACCGGCAGGTCCGTCCACGGCCGCACCCCCGCCGCGAGGATCCTCTCCGGATCGGTCCACCGCAGCACGGCGCCGGAACCGGTGGCCCGCGCACAGCTCTCCAGCAGCTCTCCCATGGTGGCGTGGCCGGGTGGGCTCACCAGGTTGTACGGGCCGCCCAGTCCGCGCTCGGCGGCGTCCAGCGTCCAGACCGCGAGATCGCGCGCGTCCACGTACTGCAGGGGCAGGTCGCGGGGGCCCGGCGCCAGGACCTCGCCGCCCCGGGCGATGCGCAGCAGCCACCACGGCAGCCGGCCGATGTTCTCGTACGGGCCCAGGATCAGTCCCGCCCGCACCAGCAGGCCCCGGTCGCCGAAGGCCGCCTCGACGGCCGTCTCCCCTCCCCGTTTGGCCATGGCGTAGTCGGCGCCGTCGCCGTCGCCGGGCGGGGCGTCGACGAGCGGACCCGTCTCGTCCAGGCCGGCCGGGGACGGGTAGGCGTACACCGAGCGGCTGGAGACATAGGCGTAGTGCCCCGCCCGTGGCGCCAGCACGGCCGCGGCGTCGCGGACGGCGGCGGGAGCCCCGGACCAGGTGTCCACCACGGCGTCCCAGCCGGCGGCCGCGTCCTCGAGGGCGGCGAGCCCGCCGCGGACCGTGCGGTCGCCCCGCAGCGCGGTGGCGCCGGGCGGCGGGTCGTGGCGCCCCCGGTTGAGGACCGTCACCTCCCAGCCGCGTGCCAGCGCCTCCTCCGCGACCGCCCGGCCGACGAACTCCGTTCCACCCAGCACCAGAAGTCTCATGGGCCGAGCGTGCCCGCCGGTGCGGCCGGGCGGAACGGCTTCACGCCCGTGGCGTAATCGCCAGGAGCCGAACCGGACCGGGCCGGGCCCTTGTGGGGCCCGGCCCGGTCCGGCTGGGGTGCTTCCGTGTCACCTCACGCGTCCGTAGCGCACGCTCTTGGTCCAGATCCTCTCCTTGCGGACGGTCTTGCCCGGCTTCGGAGAGTGCCAGATCCGTCCCTCGCCGGCGTAGATGCCGACGTGGTAGACACTGCCGCCCGAGTGGAAGAAGACCAGGTCGCCCTTCTTGCGCGACTTGGCGGAGACCTTCTTCGAGCGGTTGTACTGGGCCGCCGCGGTGCGCGGCAGCTTCTTGCCCGCCTTCTTGTACGAGTACTGGGTGAGTCCCGAGCAGTCGAACCGGTTGGGGCCGGCGGCGCCGTAGCTGTAGGGCGCGCCCTTCTTGGAGGCCGCGACCTTGAGCGCCTTGCTCGCGGGGGTGGCCGCCTCGGCCTCGGGTGCGGCGGACGGGATGAGCACCGTTCCCGCCAGGGTGGCGGCGGTGACGGCGGTGGTGATGCCCGCCCGGGACAGCGGACCCGGTATGCGTGCGTGCGCAGACATGAGTGAACCCTTCGTCATACGCCTGCGAAAGATGACCTGTCGGGTTCGGGCTGGCGAAGTTGCCCGGCCACGCGTCGCGTGGCTTCACCCCAAGGGCCGCGTCGTGCGCGGCCCGGCTTGCTCGGGTCTCCCGCTCCTGCCGTCTGGTCATGGTCCGTTTCTCACCCGGGCGACGGCAGGATTGGGCGTCCGTCCGGGCGGCCCCGCCCTTCAGCGGGGACTTGCGGTCTTCTACGGATAGTGCGTCAGAAAAGCTCCCGATCGGTCGATCGAAGGCGTTTTGTGAACATGCTCACTGTCGACCCGCCGACAGAGGCGCCCGTTCCGGGGGCTGACCGGCCGGCGTGTGAAGAGGCCTGCCGGCAGCGGGTGTTGGGCCCTCCCGGACATGCGCCGGCGGCTTGGCGGCCGGTTCGCGGGCCGGTTCGGCACGTCGCCCGGATCAGCCCGAATGGCTGCGGTCGTGTCGGGTGAACGCGGCGGGTCGCGAAGCGGCCCGGAGGCCGGACGGGGCCGCGGGCCGCCGCGGAGGGGGCGTCAGATGCGCCAGGAGCGGATGCGGTCGGCGGCGGTGAAGACGTCCGCCGCGCCGGAGAGGATCTCCCGGGCCAGGTCCACCAGGGCGCCGTAGGGGGCGTCGATCCCCTCACCGGAGGCGTGCATGTAGGCGACGGCGGTGGCGCAGGCGAACCGCGCGTTCCCGGCGGGCAGGGGCCTGAGCAGCACCAGCGTGTGCAGCAGGGCCGCGGCGCGCCAGGCCGGGTCCGGATCGGTCCCCAGCCGCGGCGGGTCGACCCGGTGGCGGGCGACGGCCGCGACGAGGGCTGAGAAGTCGGAGATCGCCGGCTGGTCCGGGAGGACCTCCTCGTGCCGCTGCAGCAGCCAGGGCACGTCTATGTGGACGACGGGTGTCACGGCTCGGCCCGGCCCCCGCTTCAGGCGGCCCGGCCCGGGGCTCCCCCGCGGGGCTCGTCGTCGGGGAACGCGTCGGCGAACGCCCGCTCGGCGGCGGGGTCGGAGAAGAAGCGGCGGAAGACCTCGGCCGCCTCCTTCAGAGCCCGGTGGCGCGCGATGTCGGCGGCGGTGGCCTCGCGCACCAGTGCCTTCATCGTCATCCCGCGCTCCCGGGCGATCTCCCGCAGGTCCTGGAGCTCCTGGTCGCTGAAGTCCACGTTCAGAGCCGACATGCCCCAACGGTACTGCGCCGGTACCGGTGCGGCAATCACCGCAGGCCGAAGCGGTGGCCGTCCGGTACCCGCCGGGCGGGCCGGCCGCGGGTTCGGCGGCCCGCCGGGCGGGGCGGGAGGTCAGCGGACGTGCACGCCCGAGACGGTGCGGGCGATGACCAGGCGCTGGATCTCGCTGGTGCCCTCGAAGATCGAGTAGATGGCGGCGTCCCGGTGCATGCGCTCCACCGGGTACTCCCGGGTGAAGCCGTTGCCGCCGAGGATCTGCATCGCCTGGGCCGTGACGCTCTTGGCGGTCTCGCCGGCGAACAGCTTGGACATCGACCCCTCGGCGCCCTCGAAGGGCCTGCCCGCCGCCGCCATCCACGAGGCCCGCCACACCAGCAGCCGGGCGGCGTCGATGCGGGTGCGCATGTCGGCGAGCTGGAAGGCGATGCCCTGGTTGTCGATGATCGGCCGGCCGAACTGCACACGGGTCATGGCGTAGTCCAGGGCGACCTCGTAGGCGGCGCGGGCGATGCCGACGGCCTGGGCGCCCACGGCGGGGCGGGAGGCCTCGAAGGTGGCCATCGCGGCGTTCTTCACCCTCCCCCGGCCTCCGGCCGGGGGGACCCCCGTCTCGCTTCGCTCGCCGCCCTTCTTCGCCTCCTTCGCCCGCTCACGGGCGCGGGCGAGGCGCTCGTCGAGCTTGTCCTTGCCGCCCAGCAGGCAGTGGCCGGGCACACGGACGTCCTCGAGCACCACCTCGGCGGTGTGGGAGGCGCGGATGCCGTGCTTCTTGAACTTCTGCCCCTGGGACAGGCCGGGGGTGTTCGGCGGGACCACGAAGGAGGCGTGCCCCCTGGAGCCGAGTTCGGGGTCGACGACGGCGACGACGACGTGGACGTTGGCGATGCCGCCGTTGGTGGCCCAGGTCTTGGTGCCGTTGAGCACCCACTGGTCCTTGGCCTCGTCGTAGACCGCGCGGGTGCGCATGGCCGAGACGTCCGATCCGGCGTCCGGCTCGGAGGAGCAGAAGGCGGCGACCTTCACGTCGTTGGCGTCGCCGTACATCTGGGGGATCCAGGTGCCGATCTGCTCCTCGGTCCCGTTGGCGAGCACTCCGACGGCGGCCAGCGCGGTGCCGACGATCGACAGGCCGATGCCCGCGTCGCCCCAGAACAGCTCCTCCATGACCATGGGGATGCTCAGACCGGTGGGGTCGAAGTACTGCTGGGCGTAGAAGTCGAGCGAGTACAGTCCGATCTTGGCCGCCTCCTGGATGATGGGCCAGGGCGTCTCCTCGCGCTCGTCCCACTCCGCGGCGGCGGGGCGCATGACGTCGGCCGCGAAGCCGTGGATCCAATCCCGTACGGCCTTCTGGTCGTCGTTGAGGTCGAGTGCGAACTCCGCCATGGAAGCCCCTCCATCCGTTGTTACTAGCGGTAACGTGAATATGTTACCGGCCAGTGCGATGTCAACCTCCCACCGTCGGCGCCCTCCCCCGCGCCCCGCGGGTGTTACGTTGCGCTCAGGCGGCAGCGAGGCGTCACAGCAGGGTCGGGGAGGCCGAGGAACATGGAGACCACACATCGGGAGGACCAGCGCAGCGCCACCGAGCGCCGCCGCCGGGAACTCCTGGAGGCCGCCGAGCGCGTGGTGCTGCGCGACGGCCCGGGCGCCTCGATGAACGCCATCGCCGCCGAGGCCGGGATCACCAAGCCCATCCTCTACCGGCACTTCGGCGACAAGGGCGGGCTCTACCGCGCCCTGGCGGTGCGGCACACCGACGCCCTGGTGGACGCGCTGCGGGCCGCCCTGGACGCCCCCACCGACCGGCGCGAGCGCGTGGAGGCCGCCCTCGACACGTACCTGGCCGCCATCGAGGCCAGGCCCCAGGTCTACCGCTTCCTGATGCACCCGGCCGAGGAGCCCGGAGGCGAGCGCGGCTTCGACGTCGGCCAGTACTCGGCCCCGCTGCTGCGCAGGCTCGGCGAGGAACTGGCCACGGTGATCGCCGAACGCGTCGAACTCGGCGCCGACCGCGAGGAGCGGGCCCGGGTGTGGGGGCACGGGATCGTCGGCATGATGCACGCGGCGGGCGACTGGTGGCTGGGCGAGAGGCCCTGCCCGCGGGAACGGCTGGTGCGGCACCTGGCCGACCTGCTGTGGGGAGGCCTGGCCACGGCGGAGGACCTGGCCGGCGGCCCGGGGCTGTGAGCACCGCCCCGCGGGCGCCGCGGGGCGGTGCTCACAGCCCCGGGCTACGGAGCCCGGCGCACCGCGCGCAGCGCCCGGCGGCGGCGCAGCCCCGTGAGGCGGTCGGTGTACACGGCCCCGTCGAGGTGGTCGCACTCGTGCTGAAGGCAGCGGGCGAAGAAGCCGGTCCCCTCGATCCGCACCGGCGCCCCCGTCCTGTCGTACCCCGCCACCACGGCGCGGTCGTGGCGTTCCACGGCGGCCTCCGCGCCGGGCAGGGACAGACAGCTCTCCGGACCGCGTACGATGACGCCGCCGGTCTCCACCAGGCGCGGGTTGACCACATGACCCAGGTGGCGGCGGTCCTCGTCGTCGGGGCAGTCGTAGACGAACACCCGCACGGGGACGCCGATCTGGTTGGCAGCCAGCCCCACACCGCGGGCGGCGTACATCGACGCGAACAGGTCCTCCACCAGGCGGGCCAGCTCCGCGTCGAAGGACACCGCCTCCGCGCAGCGCGTGCGCAGGGCCGGGTCGGCCGACAGCCGCAGGGGATGGACGGAACCGGAACTTCCGGGAATGGCGCCGCGGTGCATGGGCGTCACCCTACGCCGTGTTGATCATCCAGGGGTGGCGCGGTTCGGGGCCGGGAGCGGACCTCGGTAGGCTGATCCCCGACCCAGGGGCAAGGAGGGACAAGGACGATGGCAGGCAACACGGAGCCGCTGCCGCCGCGGGCCAAACTGGCCGTGACGGCGGGCAAGGCAGCCGCGGCGGTGTCACGGGCCGCGGGCCGCGGCAGCGGGTCGGTGATCGGCGGACGGGTGGCTCTCAAACTCGACCCCGACCTGCTGGCCAAGCTCGCCCAGAACCTGGACGTCGTCCTGGTGTCGGCGACCAACGGCAAGACCACGACGACCCGGCTGATCGCCGAGGCCCTGCGGGCCGCCGGCCCGGTCGTCTCCAACGCGCTGGGCGCCAACATGCCCGCGGGCATCACCGCGGCGCTCGCCGGGAGCGGCGACGCGCGCTACGGCGTCATCGAGGTGGACGAGAAGTACCTCGCCGCGGTCGCCCGCGACGTGACCCCCAAGGCGATCGCCCTGCTCAACCTCTCCCGCGACCAGCTCGACCGCGCCGCCGAGACCCGGATGCTCGCCGAGCGCTGGCGCGAGGGCCTGTCCGGCTCCAAGGCCGTGATCGTGGCGAACGCCGACGATCCGCTGGTGGTGTGGGCCGCCTCCTCCTCCCCCAACGTGGTGTGGGTGGCCGCGGGCCAGGAGTGGAAGGACGACGCCTGGTCCTGCCCGGCCTGCGGCGGCGTGATGCAGCGCCCCGGGGACGACTGGTTCTGCGGCGAGTGCGGCTTCCGCCGCCCCACCCCGAGCTGGGCCCTGTCGGGTGACCACGTGCTGGACCCGCACGGGTCGGCCTGGCCGATCCACCTCCAGCTCCCCGGCCGGGCCAACAAGGCCAACGCCACCACCTCCGCGGCCGTCGCCGCCGCCTTCGGGGTGCCGCCCCAGACGGCGCTGGAGCGGATGTACTCGGTGACCGCGGTGGCCGGCCGCTACGACGTGGTGTCCTTCCAGGGCCGTGAGATCCGGCTGCTGCTGGCGAAGAACCCGGCCGGCTGGCTGGAGACCTTCTCCCTGATCGACGGCCCGCCGGCGCCCGTGATCCTGTCGGTCAACGCGCGCGGCGCGGACGGCACCGACACCTCCTGGCTGTGGGACGTGGACTACTCCCGGCTGGCCGGGCACCCCATCTGCGTGATCGGCGACCGCAAGCTGGACCTGGCTGTCCGGCTGGAGGTCGCGGGGGTCGACTTCCAGGTCTGCGAGAACGCCGCCGAGGCGGTACGGCAGTGCCCGCCCGGCCGGATCGAGGCGATCGCCAACTACACCGCCTTCCAGGACCTGCGCCGCATCGTCGGCAACTGATCCCGGGCCCTTCGGACCACGGCCGGGGCGAGACGGCCGAAGACGCCAGAGATGCCAGAGACGCCGACGACACGGCGAGGATGCGAGCGAGCATGAGTGAGAGCGGCCTGCGCGTGGTGTGGGTCTACCCGGACCTGCTGAGCACCTACGGCGACCAGGGCAACGTACTGGTGGTGGAGCGGCGTGCGCGGCAGCGCAGACTGGGCGTGCAGCGGATCGACGTCCGCTCCGACCAGCCGATCCCCACCTCCGGGGACATCTACCTGGTCGGCGGCGGCGAGGACCGGCCGCAGCGGCTGGCGGCCGAGCGGCTGCGCCGCGACGGCGGGCTGAACCGGGCCGTGGACAACGGCGCCATCGTCTTCTCGGTGTGCGCCGGCTACCAGATCCTGGGGCACGAGTTCATCAACGACCTCGGGCAGCGCGAGCCGGGCCTGGGCCTGCTGGACGTCACCAGCACCCGCGGCGAGGGCGAGCGGTGCGTCGGCGACGTGCTGGCCGACATGGACGAGCGGCTGGGCCTGCCCCAGCTGACGGGCTTCGAGAACCACCAGGGCATCACGCACCTGGGCCCGACCGCGAGGCCGCTGGCCCGGGTGCGGCTGGGCCGGGGCAACGGGACCGGCGACGGCACCGAGGGCGCCTGGAACGACACCGTCTTCGGCACCTACATGCACGGTCCGGTGCTGGCCAGGAACCCGCAGATCGCGGACCTGCTGCTCAAGCTGGCCCTGGACGTGAACGCGCTGCCGCCGGTGGACGACCGGTGGTACGAGGCGCTTCGCGCCGAGCGGATCGCGGCGGCGACCCAGCCCGCCTGACGGCCCCGCCCGGCGCCCGTCCGGGCCAGGTCAGAACCGCCCCCGGCCGGAACCCCGGCCGGGGGCGGTCCTACTCTGGTCCGAGCGGATCGGCACGAATCGGGAGAGCTGCGGATGGACCACGACGGACACGGCACGATGGCGGATCTGCCGCCGTTCACTCTCGGACGCGGCCTGGAGTTCTCCCCCGAGCCGTTCTTCCTGGTGAGCTGCCTGCTGGCGCTGGTGCTCTACGGCTGGGGCGTTCTGCGGCTGCGGCAGCGCGGCGACACCTGGCAGACGAGCCGCACGGTCTCCTTCGCACTGGGCGTGCTGACGGTCGCGCTGGTGATGTGCACCGGGCTCAACGACTACGGCATGGTGCTGTTCAGCGTGCACATGGTGCAGCACATGGTGATCAGCATGCTGTCGCCGATCCTGGTGCTGCTGGGCGCCCCCGTGACGCTGGCGCTCCGCGCGCTCCCGGCCGCCGGGCGCGGCCGCGGAGGGCCGCGCGAGATCCTGGTGGCGGTACTGCACAGCCGTTACATGCGGGTGGTCACGCACCCGGGATTCACCATCCCGATGTTCATCGCGAGCCTGTACGCGCTGTACTTCACGCCGCTGTTCGACTTCCTGATGGAGTCGAAGGCCGGGCACATCGGGATGATGGTGCACTTCCTGGCGGTCGGGCTGGTCTTCTTCTGGCCGATCATGGGCGTGGACCCCGGACCGCACCGCCCCGGCTACGTGATGCGGATGCTGGAGCTGTTCGCGGGCATGCCCTTCCACGCCTTCTTCGGCATCGCGCTGATGATGGCCGGCGAGCCGATGGTCCAGGCGTACGCGAACCCGCCCGCCTCGCTCGGGGTCACCGCGCTGGCCGACCAGAACGCCGCGGGCGGCATCGCCTGGGCGTTCAGCGAGATTCCCACGGTCATCGTGCTGATTGCGCTCGTCTTCCAGTGGTACTTCTCCGAACAGCGGCAGGCTCGGCGCGACGACCGGGCCGCTGACCGCAACGGCGACCAGGACCTGACCGCGTACAACGCCTACCTGGCGTCGTTGCAGGCCCGCGGCCAGTAGTGCGCCGGGCCGAGGCCGGACAGGACGGGGCCCGGGCCGCGGCGGCGACGGCCGCGGCGGCCGGAGACCCCGCTCCGACCGACTCGGGAGGAAGGTGCGAGCGATGCCGGAGACGGCGAAGGCCATGACCATCACCACGGTGGCCGCCCTGGTACTGGTGACCGCCTACTCGGTGGCGCTGGGCGGCAGCGGCTGGCTGTGGTTCGCGTGGGTGGTGCTGGGGCTGGTGACCCTGGGCATGACGACGACGTCGCGGGGGCGGTGAGCCGCTCCGCGAAACGGGCGCCCGGCCCGCCCGCAAGGGCGCGTGAGCCCCGGCCCGGACGGCGTCCGGGCCGGGGCTCACGCGCCCTTGCGGGCTCACGGGCTCAGAAGTCGAACACCGCCCCGGTCTGCCTGAGGAGGTCGCAGGCGTTGGGGAACTCCGACCGCCAGTGGATCCGGCTCCCCCGCCAGGTGCCCGCGGCCTCGGCCACCACGGGCCTGTGCTCGTTGGTGCAGTCGCGCCGGCGGTCGGAGAGCTGGCGCAGTTCGCCCCCGGACCGGTCGATGTCGCGGCAGGCCTCGGCGGCGCGGGGGTGGGGACCGCCACCGCCGTCCGGGCAGATCAGCATCACGCCCCGCGTCCAGGTGTCCTCGGCGTCGGAGACGGTCAGGAAGACCTCGCCGCGGGCCGGCTCCGGCCCGGGGGCCTCGGCGAGGGCGGCGGACGCCGGAGCCAGGAGCGCGGCGACGGCGGCAGCGACGACGGTGGTGCGGGGGCGCGGGAACATGCGGGCCTCCAGGGGGCTGGGCACGATTGCGCGCCCAAGACCACCGTGGCGGAGCATTACGGGCAAGGAACCTCGCCCGGCCCTTCACCCGGTCGGCGCACGCCGCTCCCCCCGGCCGGGGCCCGCGGCGCCACCTTCCGGTCTCCCGCGCCCGGGCCGCTCCCCCGGCACGGGCGGCATCCCCGCGCGCATGCGGGTCTAGGATGCATACATGTCGAAGGTACTGAATAAACTTCCAGTCGGTGAGCGCATCGGCATCGCGTTCTCAGGGGGTTTGGACACCTCTGTGGCGGTGGCGTGGATGCGCGAGCGCGGCGCGGTCCCCTATGCCTATACGGCCGACGTCGGCCAGTACGACGAGCCCGACCTGGCCGACGTGCCGGAGCGGGGCCTGGCGTACGGCGCAGAGCGGGCGCGGCTGGTCGACTGCCGCGACGCCCTGGTCGAGGAGGGCCTGGCCGCCCTGGCCTGCGGTGCCTTCCACATCCGCTCGGCCGCGCAGACCTACTTCAACACCACCCCGCTCGGCCGGGCGGTGGTGGGCACCCTCCTGGTGCGGGCGATGCGCGAGGACGACGTCTTCATCTGGGGGGACGGGTCCACCTACAAGGGCAACGACATCGAGCGGTTCTACCGCTACGGCCTGCTCGCCAACCCCGGCCTGCGGATCTACAAGCCCTGGCTGGACCGGGCGTTCGTGGCCGAGCTCGGCGGGCGCCACGAGATGTCCGCCTGGCTGTCGCAGCGGGACCTGCCCTACCGCGACTCGGCCGAGAAGGCGTACTCGACGGACGCGAACATCTGGGGCGCCACGCACGAGGCCAAGCGCCTGGAGTACCTCGACACCCCGATGGAGATCGTGGCCCCGATCATGGGCGTCCGCTTCTGGGACCCCGGGGTCGACATCCCCGCCGAGGACGTCACCGTGGAGTTCGAGCACGGCCGCCCCGTGCGGATCAACGGGCGCGCGTTCCCCAGCGCGGTCGAACTGGTGCGGGAGGCCAACCTCATCGGCGGCCGGCACGGTCTGGGGATGTCCGACCAGATCGAGAACCGCATCATCGAGGCCAAGAGCCGCGGCGTCTACGAGGCCCCCGGCATGGCACTGCTGCACGTGGCCTACGAGCGGCTGCTCAACGCCATCCACAACGAGGACACCGTGGCCATGTACCACGTGGAGGGGCGCCGGCTCGGGCGGCTGCTCTACGAGGGCCGCTGGTTCGACCCGCAGGCGCTCATGCTCCGCGAGAGCCTCCAGCGCTGGGTCGGCCGCCCGGTCACCGGCAGCGTCACGGTGCGGCTGCGCCGCGGCCAGGACTACTCCGTCCTCGACACCCAGGGCCCGTACCTCAGCTACCACCCCGAGAAACTGTCCATGGAGCGCAGCCACGACCCGGCGTTCGTCCCGGACGACCGCATCGGGCAGCTGACCATGCGCAACCTCGACATCGCCGACTCGCGCAGCAAGCTGGAGCAGTACGCCGCCCACGGCCAGCTCGCGGCGTGGGGCGGACTCATCGGCGAGCTGCCCCCGGGCGGCGCCGAGGCGATCTCGGCGGGCAGTCACGAGGGAGGGGAGACACCGGTGGACTCCGACGCGCTCGACCACGCGGCGATCGAGTCGGGTACGGACTGAGACCGGCCGCGGCCGCCCGGGCGGCCGGCCGCCGGCGGGCGTTGCGCCCGCGGACGGCGGCCGTCCGGGCTTCGCCGTTCCCCGCCCCGGGCGCAACCGGGCGGCCCGGGGAGCGGGTTGGCGGGCGCGGACCGACGCGGGAGCCGTCGCCCGGCGGGCGCGGGCACGGCGCCGGAGGGGTGCGGGAGGTGGTCGCACACCGCGGCGCCCGCGCATAGACTGAATCCTCTGCGATCGTCTGCCCGGCCGCTTCCCGGCCGCTCCTCGGCCGGGGGAGAAGCAGTTCGCAGGCCCGTCCGGTGCGGTAGGGAGCCACCCCGTGTTCTACTACGTGCTCAAGTACGTCCTGCTGGGCCCGCTGCTGCGACTGCTGTTCAGGCCCCGGATCGAGGGGCTGGAGAACGTCCCGGACGAGGGTGCGGCGATCATCGCCGGAAACCACCTGTCGTTCTCCGACCACTTCCTGATGCCCGCGATCCTGCACCGGCGCATCACCTTCCTCGCCAAGGCGGAGTACTTCACGGGGCCGGGTCTGAAGGGCAGGCTGACGGCTGCGTTCTTCCGCAGCGTGGGGCAGATCCCGGTCGACCGCTCGGGCCGCGGCGCCGGGCAGGCCGCGGTCGAGGAGGGGCTGCGGGTACTGCGCAGGGGGGAACTGCTCGGCATCTACCCCGAGGGCACCCGGTCGCACGACGGACGGCTGTACCGGGGACGGGTCGGCGTCGCCTCCATGGCCCTCAGGGCGGAGGTGCCGGTGGTCCCGTGCGCCATGGTGGGCACCTTCGAACTCCAGCCGCCGGGCAGGGTGCTGCCGAAGATCGGACGGGTGACCATCCGCTTCGGCGAACCGCTGGACTTCTCGCGCTTCGCGGACCAGCACGGCGAGCGCACGGTGCTGCGCGCGGTCACCGACGAGATCATGTACACCATCATGAACCTCTCCGGCCAGGAGTACGTGGACCTGTACGCGCCCGACGCCAAGGCCGCGCAGGCGAAGGCGCGCAGGACCGGCGACGACGCGGACCCGGCCCCGGGGAACGCCGCTCCTTGAGACCGGTACCGCCGGGCACCGGCCGCCCGGCGCGCGGGCCGGCGCGGTGAGCCCGGCAGGGCGGCCGCCGCCCTGCCTGCCGGGTGCTCTCGCACGTCCCTTCGCGCCCTCCGCGCGCCTTCGCCCCCTACGCGCCCCGGTGCCCCGGCCCGCGGTCCCCGGCGGGCGGGGCGGGGTGGTGTGCCGCGATGCCGAAACGGCCCCGTTCGCCCGGAGCGGACGGCACTTCGCGCACGGCCGAGACCGTACTGATCACCCCGTCCCGCTCGCCGGCGTCCTGCTCCTGCAGTCGTTCCAGGTCAGCGGCGGTCACCAGAGCCACCAGCGGCTTCCCGTGGCGCGTCACCACCACCCGCTCGCCGCCGTACACCACGCGGTTGATCAGGTCGGCGAGTTCCGCACGGGCTTGCGTCACCGGAATTTCGTAGGCCATGCTCCCAGCATAACCGGATGTACTTCCTGTACATTTTGTGCGTTGCCTGTGTGCAGGGCGCCTCGCCGAGCCCACGGAGGGATCCCACCGCCATGTACCGATCCGCCGCCCCGTCACCCGCCCGCCCCGGCCGGCCGGCCGCCCGCTACGTGCTGCCGGAGTTCACCGAGCGCACCGGCGGCGGCCTCCGGACGCTGGACCCGTACTCCAAGCTGCTCCAGGAGCGCATCGTCTTCCTCGGCACCCCGATCGACGACACCTGCGCCAACGACGTCATGGCACAGCTCGTCCACCTCGAACACGCCGCGCCCGAGCGGGACATCTCGCTCTACATCAACTCACCCGGCGGATCCTTCACCGCGATGACCGCGATCTACGACACGATGCGGTTCGTCTCCTGCGACATCGAGACCGTCTGCCTGGGGCAGGCCGCCTCCGCGGCGGCCGTGCTGCTCGCGGCGGGCACCCCCGGCAAGCGCCTGGTCCTGCCCGGGGCGCGTGTCATGATCCACCAGCCCTCCCTCCCCGAACCCGTCCGGGGACAGGCCCGGGACCTGGAGATCCAGGCCGGGGAGCTGCTGCGCACCCGGGAGAGGCTGGAGGGGATGCTGGCCGAGCACACCGGGCAGCCGCTGGAGCGCGTCCGGCGGGACATCGAGCGCGACACCTTCCTCGACGCCGAGGGCGCGGTGGCATACGGGCTCGTGGACCGGCTGACGGCCGGCCGCAAGAGGCCCCGCGCCGTGCGCGCGCCGAGGTGAGCGGGCAGGCGGGCCGGATGCCTCCCGAACCCCCGCCCCTGCCCGCCCTGACCCGCGCCGAGGGCGAGCTGGTCGACCTCTATCTGGAGGTGGTCGATCTGCTGGGCAGGATCAACCCCGCGCGCGGGCGCGACACCTACGGGGCCCTGCGCGCCGCCCAGGCGCTCGCCGGCCGCGCGGCGGCGCTGCGGGACGCGCTGACGGTGATGTACGAGCGCGGCGAGACGGAGCTCCACGCCCGCACCCTGGCACGGGCCCTGCGCGTGCTGGACGGGCGGCGGCGCGCGGGCCTGGTCGGGCTCCCGCCCGAGCCCGGGAGCTGAGAGGCCGGCCGTACGGGCCCGGGCCCGTACGGCCGGAGCCGTACCGGGTCGGCGGCGAGTGGCGCGCCCCCGGGCGGCAACACCGGAGCACATGACCGACCGCCACGAGACGCCCCTGGAACGCGCCGACCGCAACTTCGTCGAGCTGCTGCAGGAACTGAGGGTCATCCAGACGGGCGTCCAGATCCTCTTCGCCTTCCTCCTCACCCTCGCCTTCACCCAGCGCTTCACCGGCCTGGACACGGTGCAGCGCGGCACCTACGTCACCACGCTGCTGCTGGCCGTGACCGCCTCCATCCTCTTCACCGCGCCCGCGGCGCTGCACCGGGCGCTGTTCCGCCGCGGGGTCAAGCGGCTGATCGTCGACGTGTCCTCGCGGCTGGCCGGGGCCGGGCTGGTCGTCCTCGCCCTGGCGCTGACCGGGTCCGTGCTGCTCGTGGTGGACGTGGTGCTGGGAAGGGCCGCGGGGATCGCGGTGGCGGCGTGCGTGCTGGCGTTCTGCGCGGCGGTGTGGGCGCTGCTGCCCTTCGGGCTGCGCCGCAGGACCGCCGGGAAGCGGAACCGCACGGCGGACCCGCCCCGGGGGCGATCGGCGGGCGCCGGGTGAGCCGCCGGCCGCACGGGCGGTCAGGCGTCCGGCCGTACGGGCGGCGCGGTGCGCGTGATGGTGGCCGCGGCCGCGTCCAGCTCGGCCTCCGTCAGATCGGCACGGGCGGTCAGCCGCAGCCGGGAGATCCCGTCGGGCACCGACGGCGGCCGGAAGCAGCCGGCGGCCACAGAAGCCCCCCGGCAGGCGGCGGCCCAGCCCACGGCCCCGCCGCCCATCGGGTCCCAGTCCCCGGGCAGCCCCAGCACCTCGCGCACCACGTCGCGGCAGAACATGGTGGACGACACCCACGCCGACCCCAGACCCTCGCCCGCCAGGGCGACCAGCAGGTTCTGAACCCCGGCCCCGGCCGCGACCACGAACATCTCGCGCTCGGCGGCCGAGCGCCGCGCGTCCGGATAGTCGTGCGCCCCCTCGGTCACCAGGCACGGCACCACCAGACACGGCGCGTTCCGCAGTACGT
>NZ_JBKJFM010000105.1:0-22612 GCF_046614825.1 Streptomyces nanhaiensis | reverse complement strand
CGGCGCGTCCCGGCCCAGGGCGCGCCGCTCCGGCAGGGTCAGCGGGCCCAGTCCGCGCGGCACCGCCGTACGGGCCACCGGCACGGGCGGCACCCGGCCGGCGCGCCAGGCGGCCAGCGAGGTGGCGGTGGCGATGAAGAGGACGGCGGCGGCGGTGGTGGCCAGTACCGTCCAGGTGTGGCCGGGCAGCTGCCGCCACACGTCCACCGCCTCGCCGATGCGGCCGGGGACGCGCGCGCCCAGCAGTTCGGTGACGGCCGCTCCGCAGGTGGCGCCGAGGAGTGCGAAGCCCAGGTGCTGGACGAGGAAGACGCGGACGACCTGGGCGGGGGTGAAGCCGATGGCCTTCAGCACGGAGATGTCGCGCAGGTGGCCGTGGACGCGGGTGCTGATCGCCCCGGCGACCGCCAGGGCGGCGGCGAGCAGCGCGCCGAGCCCGAAGAGGGCCAGGAGCAGGCCGAGGAGGCGTCCCTCGCCCTCGGCGTCGGCGCGGGCCTGCTGCCAGCGGGTGACCTCCGAGACCTGGTCGGCGCCGAGGGCGGTGACGGCGCGCTGGACCATGAAGTCGGTGTCGTCGGGGTCCGCCAGGCGCAGTCCGACGGTCTGCCCGGTGCGCTCGGGGTCGGGCTGGAGCCTGTCCAGGGCCTCGTCCGGCAGCCAGCCGATACCGGGTGTGTCGCCGGGGGCGTAGCGGGGTTCGGCGGTGTCGGCGACGCCCACGACGCGCAGCGTGTGCTCGGTGCCGCGCGCCCCTCGTGCGGTGAGGGTGTCGCCGGGTTCGGCCCACAGGGCGCGGGCGAGGGAGCCCTCCAGGACGATCTCGTCGGTCGCGCCGGCCGCCCGCCAGCGTCCGTCGGTGACCAGCGGGCGTCCCACCTCGGGCGGCTCGGGCCCGGTGGCGCGCAGCTCCGCGCTCGCCCGCGCGCCGCCCAGCTCGACGGTGGTGCGGGCGGTGCGGAAGGGGCCGGACAGGCCCGCGACGCCCTCCAGTTCGCGCAGTCCCTCCGGCTCGGCGCCGTCGCGGGTGTGGATCCACACGTGCGCGCCCTCGGACTGGGTGAAGACCCGCTGCCAGGGGTCGGCCGTGTAGGAGAACAGGGCGCCGGCGAGCAGCAGGGAGGCGATGATCCCGGCCGTGGCCAGAACGGTGAACAGCGCCTCGCCGCGGTGCGCCCGCAGGTCGGCGTGGGCCCAGCGCAGGGTGGCGCGCACCTGGCCTCAGTCCTTCAGTTCCAGTACGCCGGACACGCCCTTGCCGCGCCGCCGCGGGCCAGGGGCGTCCGCGTCCAGGGCGGCGTCGTCGGCTATGCGGCCGTCGAAGAAGCTGATCACGCGGTCGGCGGCGCTGGCCATGCGGGCGTCGTGGGTGACCAGCACGATGGTCTGGCCGCGCCCGTGGAAGCGGGAGAGCAGGCGCAGCACCTCGCGGGTGCCCCGGCTGTCGAGGCTGCCGGCCGGCTCGTCGGCCAGCAGCAGGTCGGGGTGGTTGACCAGGGCGCGGGCCAGGGCGACGCGCTGCTGCTCGCCGCCGGACAGCTCGCCGGGCATGCTGCGCTCCTTGCCCTCCAGGCCGAGTTCGGCCAGGAGCTCG
Organism: Streptomyces nanhaiensis; assembly: GCF_046614825.1. Classification (NCBI taxonomy): domain Bacteria; kingdom Bacillati; phylum Actinomycetota; class Actinomycetes; order Kitasatosporales; family Streptomycetaceae; genus Streptomyces; species Streptomyces nanhaiensis. The sequence continues at coordinate 21,021 of NZ_JBKJFM010000105.1, read as the reverse complement.
GCGCGGTCGGCGCGGGCCCCCTTGGGGCTGCTGCCCGCCAGCAGGGCGGGCAGTTCGACGTTGTCGGCGACGTTGAGGTTGGAGACGAGGTTGAAGAACTGGAAGACGATGCCGATGCGGCGGCGGCGCAGCACCGCCCACTGGGACTCGCCGTAGGAGTCCAGGCAGGTGCCGTCGAACCAGATGCTGCCGGCGTCCGGCTTCTGGAGCCCGCCGAGCAGGTGGAGCAGGGTGGACTTGCCCGCGCCGGACGGGCCGGTGACGGCGACGAACTCGCCGCGCGAGACGGTCAGGTCCACGCCCCGCACCGCCCTGGCCGGGGCGCCCTCGCCGTGGTGGGTCTTGACCAGGCCCTCGGCCCGTACGAGGGGGGGCGCGCCCGCCGGTGCGGCGGGGCCCGTACCGGCCGACGCCTCGGAACGGCTCATTCCAACTCCTCCTGACAGCGTTCCAGCCAGTCGAGGTCGGCCTGGAGGTGCAGCATCGCGCCCTCGATCAGCAGTTGCGCCACCCGGTTGTCCCGGTCCTCGGCCGCGGCGAGCCGGGACAGCTCGCGCATGGTGTTGAGGTACTGGCGGCGCTGCTTGTTGATCAGCGCGATCTGGTCGGCCAGACCGGTCTGCGGGGCGATCGCGAGCTTCATGAAGAACTCGTCGCGCACCCGGGGTTCGTCGGTCGGCTCCTCGAACCAGGCCCGCACCGCCTCGCGCCCCGCGTCGGTGAGCCGGTAGATCCGCTTGTTGGGCCGGGTGGACTGGGCGACGTCCTCGCCCTCGATCAGTCCCGACTTCTCCAGCCTGCCCAGCGTGACGTAGATCTGCCCGACGTTCGGCTGAGGGTACGCGGCGCCCAGCAGCTTCTCAAGGGCCTGTTTGAGCTCGTATCCGTGGGCGGGACCGGCCGCGAGGAGGGCCAGGAGCGGCAGACGCACGCGCGCACTCCTCCTCCCCGTCCCGTACCGGGCCGGCGCCTGGCCGGCGGCCCGTCCGGGCTGCGGCGGCCCGGTCGGCGGTGCGCCGGCTGTCTGTCGGTCGGCGTCTAGTATCGCCCATGCCCAACGGGTATATATGGGCGTCCGGTGCTCGCCGGCCGCCGGGCCGGTCGCGCACGGCCGGTGTGCTGGGGAGGTACCTATGCGGTGGACGCGGGCCGCGGGAAGGGGACTCCTGGCCGCGGCCGTCGTGCTGGCGGGGTACGCCGGGCTGGGCTCGCCGGCCGCCGAGCCGGTGGCGCACGGCGGAGGGCGCGGTCCCGTCACCCTGGTCACCGCCGGCGACCTGACCGACTACCTCGATCCGGTGCTCGACGACTGGAACCGCGCGCACCCGGACGAGAGGGCCACCCTGGTGGAGCTGCCGGACTCCGCCGACGAGACCCGCGCCCAGATGGTCACCGGCCTGCGCTCGGGCAGTTCCCGCTTCGACGTGCTCAACATCGACGTGGCCTGGACCTCGGAGTTCGCGGCGGCGGGCTGGATCGCCCCGGTGGACCCCGACCGCTTCCCGCTGGACGCCTTCCTGCCGCCGGTGGTGGACACCGCCACCTTCGGCGGGCGGCTGTACGCGGTGCCGTACGTGACCAACGCCGGGCTGCTGTACTACCGCGCGGACGTGCTGGCGAAGGAGGGCGAGCGGCCGCCGCGCACCTGGTCCGAGCTGGAGCGGCTGGCGCGGGAGGTGGCCCCCCGGCACGGGCTGGACGGCTACGCGGGCCAGTTCCTGCCGTACGAGGGGCTCACGGCCAACGCCACCGAGGCGGTGCGTTCGGCGGGCGGCTCGCTCCTGGGCGACGAGGGCGCGACGGTGACCGCCGACTCCGAGTCGACCGTCGAGGGGCTGCGGTTCCTGGCCGGCGGGGTGCGCGAGGGCTGGATCCCCGAGGAGTCGCTGACCTGGAAGGAGGAGGAGTCGCGGCAGGCGTTCCAGGACGGGCGGCTGCTGTTCCTGCGCAACTGGCCGTACGTGTACGCGCTGGCGGGCGGCGAGGGGTCGAAGGTGGCCGGGAGGTTCGGGGCGGTGCCGCTGCCCGGCCCGGACGGTCCGGGCGTCAGCGTGCTGGGCGGCTCCAACCTGGCGGTCAACTCCCGTTCCCGGCATCCGGAGACGGCGGCCGATCTGATCGCGTACCTGACCGGTGAGCGGGTGCAGCGCCGGGTGCTCACCGAGGGGGCGCTGCCCCCGGTGCGGGCGTCGCTGTACTCCGACCCGGAGCTGGTGCGCGACTTCCCCTACCTGCCCACCCTGCGCGAGAGCGTGCTGGCGGCCGAGCCGCGTCCCAAGAGTCCGCGCTACGACCAGGTGAGCCTGGTGGTGCAGGCGGTGGTGCACGACGCGATGGCGGGGCGGCAGACCCCGCGTCAGGCGGTCGCGCGGCTGGCGCGCGAGCTGCGGTCCGTCGCGCGCGAGGGCGCCGGGCCTTTCGGCGAGGACTGATCCGCCCGAGGGCGGCACACCCCCCTCTCCCTCTGCTTACATGTTAAGTATTGAACAGCCTTCCCCCGCACCCCATACGCAGACATAACGGGGCACACAAGGGCGGGTTTTCAACTACGCGTTGACACCTCGATGACACCCGTACATAACATGCATGCATAACGGCGGCTCACGAACCATGTGCTCTGCGAGCAGGAACGGGATCACGAGAGATGCTCACAGCCACGACCGACCACGGCGTCTCGCCCCGCCCCGCGCGGCCCGCTTCCGCCCCCGGCGGGCCCCGGAGCTGGTGGCGGGACGCCGTGGTCTACCAGGTCTACGTCCGCAGCTTCCTGGACAGCACCGGCGACGGCATCGGCGACCTGGCCGGCGTCCGCGCCGGACTGCCGTACCTGCGGAAACTGGGCGTGGACGGCATCTGGCTCAGCCCCGTCTACCCCTCCCCGCAGCACGACCACGGCTACGACGTCGCCGACTACCTGGACGTGGACCCGGTCTACGGCGACCTGGAGGAGTTCGACCGCCTCGTGGCCGCCGCGCACCGCCTGGGCCTGAAGGTCGTCCTGGACATCGTCCCCAACCACTGCTCCAGCGAACACCCCTGGTTCCGCGCCGCGCTGGCCGAGGGGCCGGGCGGTCCGCACCGCGCCCTCTTCCACTTCGCCGACGGACGCGGCGAGAGGGGCGAGCTGCCGCCCAACAACTGGCGGGCGATGTTCGGCGGCCCGGCCTGGTCCCGCGTCACCGAGCCCGGCGGCGAACCCGGCCAGTGGTACCTGCACCTGTTCACGCCCGAGCAGCCCGACCTCAACTGGCGCGACCCCGCCGTCGCCGAGCACTTCGACCGGGTGCTGCGGTTCTGGCTGGACCGGGGCGTGGACGGCTTCCGCGTCGACGTCGCCGCCGGCCTGTTCAAGCACCCCGAACTGCCCGACTCCCCCGACCCGGGGGCCGACGAGCGCACCCGCGACTCGGTCAACCCGCTGGCCTGGAACCAGCCCGAGGTGCACGGCGTGTGGCGCCGCTGGCGGGCACTGTGCGACGAGTACGCCGACCGCGACGGCCGCGACCGGCTGCTGGTGGGCGAGGTGTCGGTGCCCACCGCCCGCGAACACGCCGAGTACGTGCGGCCCGACGAGCTGCACCAGGCGTTCTTCTTCCACCTGCTGGGCGCCCCCTGGGACGCGGAGGCCTTCCGCCGGGTCATCGACGAGGCGCTGCGGGACATCGCGGGCACCGGCTCCACCGTCACCTGGGTGCTCAACAACCACGACCAGGTCAGGACCGTCACCCGGTACGCGGGCGAGGGCGGCGGGCCGGGGAACCCCGGCCTGGGCGCCGCACGCGCCCGCGCCGCCGCGCTGCTGATGCTGGCGCTGCCCGGCGCCGCCTACGTCTACCAGGGCGAGGAGCTGGGCCTGCCCGAGGTGGTGGACCTGCCCGACGAGGTGCTCACCGACCCCATCTTCCGCCGCACCGGAAGCCGCAGCCGGATCCGCGACGGCTGCCGCGTACCGCTGCCGTGGTCCGGCCACGCCTCGCCCTTCGGCTTCACCTCGGGCGCGGAGGAGGCCCGCCCCTGGCTGCCGCAGCCCGAGTGGTTCGCCGAGCACGCCACCGACCGGGCGCTGGCCGACACCCGCTCGTTCTGGCACCTGTACCGCGACGGACTCCAGTTGCGGCGCGACCTGCCCCAGCTCGGCGAGGGGACGCTGCGCTGGCTGGACGCGCCGCCGCAGGTCCTGGCCTTCGAACGCGGCGACGGGCTGGTCTGCGCGGTCAACTTCGGCACCGCGCCCGCGCCCGCCCCGGTGCCCGGCACTCCGCTGCTGGCCAGCGGCGAGTGCCCGGACGGGACGCTCCCCGGCTCCACCGCCGCCTGGTGGGTCACCGACCCCGCACCGTCCGCCGCCCGCTGACCACCGGGGCTTCCGGGACTCCACCGGACCTCCCCGCCCCATCCGCCCTCCGGCCCCCGGGCCGGCCGACCCCGAGAGGGACACCCGTGAACACAGCAGACAGCACCGGCCGCGCCGTCGACAACGGCAGCACCGAGCGCAGGGACGGCACCGCCAGACGCACCGCGGCCGCCGCCGCGGCGGCGCTCGTCCTCACCCTGACCGCGTCCGCCTGCGGCGGCGACGCCACCGCGGGCGGGGACGGCAAAGGCGGCCAGGCGCTGAAGGGCGAGACGGTCACGGTCGCCGGGGTGTGGACCGGCGTGGAGCAGAAGAACTTCCAGAAGGTGATGGACGCCTTCGCCGAGAAGACCGGCGCCGAGATGAAGTTCGTCTCCACCGGCGACAACGTCTCCACCGTCGTCGGCTCCAAGATCCAGGGCGGCAACGCGCCGGACGTGGTGATGGTCCCGCAGGTCGGCGTGCTCGAGCAGTTCGCCGAGAAGGGCTGGCTCAAGCCGCTGTCGAAGACCGCCGACGACCGGGCGCGCGACTACTTCGCCCCGGTGTGGAAGGAGTACGGAACGGTCGGCGACGTCTTCTACGGCCTGTACTTCAAGGCGTCCAACAAGTCGACCGTCTGGTACAGCCCCGAGGCCCTGGAGCAGGCCGGCGTCACCCCGCCCAAGGACTACGAGGGGATGCTGAAGGCCGGGCGCACCCTCTCCGACTCCGGCGTCGCCGCCTTCTCCGTGGCGGGCGAGGCGGGCTGGCCGCTCACCGACTGGTTCGAGAACGTCTACCTCTCCCAGGCGGGCCCGGAGATGTACGACAAGCTCGCCGCCCACGAGATCCCCTGGACCGACCCGTCCGTCGTCGAGGCCCTGACCACCCTCGGCGAACTCTTCGGGGACAAGGAGCTGGTGGAGGGCGGCGGCGCGGGCGCGCTGCGCACGGACTTCCCCGAGTCCGTCGAGAAGGTCTTCGGCGACGACCCGAAGGCGGGCATGGTCTACGAGGGCGACTTCGTAGCGGGCCTGATCAGCGGGCAGTTCGGCAAGAAGGTCGGCGAGGAGGCCAAGTTCTTCCCCTTCCCGGCCGTGGACGGCGGCGAGCCGCCGGTGGTCGGCGGCGGTGACGCGGCGGTCGTCCTCAAGGACGGGAAGAACGCCGACGCCGGGATGAAGTTCGTGGAGTTCCTGGCCACCCCGGAGGCCGCCGAGGTGTGGGCCGGAGCCGGCGGCTTCATCTCCCCCAACGAGGCCCTGAACCTGGACGCCTACCAGGACGAGACCACCCGGCAGATCGCCCAGTCCCTGGTGGAGGCCGGCGACGGCGTGCGGTTCGACATGTCCGACCAGGCCCCGGCCGCCTTCGGCGGCACCCAGGGCGCCGGTGAGTGGAAGCTCCTGCAGGACTTCCTGCGCGACCCCTCCGACCCTGAGGGCACCGCGAAGAAGCTGGAGGCCGCCGCGGCCAAGGCCTGGAAGAAGAGCTGAGGCGGGGAGCACCGATGTCCGCCACAGCCCCCGCCGTGCCGCCCGCCGAAGCGGGCGGCACCCCGGCCGGCGCATCCCCCGGGCAGGGGGCGCCGGCCAGGGGCGACGACCCGCGCAGGCGCGCGACGCGCCGCCGCAGGACCGTCGCCGCCGCCTTCCTGCTGCCCGCGCTGCTGCTGCTCGGCGCGCTGGTCGCGTACCCGATCCTGTTCTCCGTCGGCCGCAGCCTCTTCGACGCCTCCGGCACCCGGTTCGTCGGCGCGGACAACTACGTCGAGATGTTCCGCGACCCGACCACGCTCAAGGCCGTCCGCAACACCGCGATCTGGGTCGTGGTGGCCCCGGCCCTGCTGACCGGCCTGGGCCTGATCCTGGCCGTGCTCACCGAGAAGGTGCGCTGGGCGACCGCGTTCAAGCTGCTGATGTTCATGCCGATGGCGATCTCCTTCCTCGCCGCCGGGATCATCTTCCGCATCACCTACGAGCAGGACCCCGACCGCGGCGTCCTCAACGCCGTCGCGGTCGGCGTCCACGACGTCTTCGCCGACCGCCCCGCCTACCCGGGCGCCCGCGCCCGGGAGGACGCCGGCCCGAACCCCCTGACCAAGGGTGAGGACGGCTCCTACGGCACCGCCGCGGACCTGGCGCCGGGCGGCACCGCCTCGCTCGGCATCGTCGGCGTGCCGCCGAAGGAGGTGCCCTCCGACGCGAAGCCCGCCGCCGAGCCCGAGGGCTCCTCCGGAGGCGGGGACGGCACGCTCGCCGGAACCGTCTACCTGGACTTCACCCCCGGCGGGGGCGGCGAGCCGGGCCGGGTCGACTCCGGCGAGCGCGGACTGCCCGGGATGACCGTCCAGGCGGTGCGCGACGGAAAGACGGTGGGCGAGGCCACCACCGCCGCCGACGGCTCGTTCCGCATCACCGGCCTGGAGGGCGGCTCGTACGCCCTGCGGCTGCCGGCGTCCAACTTCGCCGAGCCCTACGGCGGGATCTCCTGGCTCGGCCCCGCCCTGGTCACCCCGGCGATCATCGGCGCGTACCTGTGGATCTGGACCGGCTTCTCGATGGTGCTGATCGGCGCCGGGCTGGCCGCGATGCCCCGGGACGTGCTGGAGGCCGCGCGGATGGACGGCGCGAACGAGTGGCAGATCTTCCGCAGGATCACCGTGCCGCTGCTCGCACCCGTGCTGACCGTGGTCTTCGTGACGCTGGTGATCAATGTGATGAAGGTCTTCGACCTCGTCTACATCATCGCCCCGGGTCCGGTGCTCCAGGACGCCAACGTGCTGGCCATGCAGATGTGGCTGGTGTCCTTCGGCGGCGGCAACAACCAGGGGCTGGGCAGCGCCATCGGCGTCCTGCTGCTGCTCCTGGTGGTCCCGGCCATGGTCTTCAACATCCGACGCTTCCGCAGGAGCCAGTCATGACCCACGGCACCGTCGACGGCACCGTCGAAAAGGGAGCGGCGGCACAGGCTCCGGCCCCCGCGGCTGCGGCGGCAGCCGCGGGGGCCGGGCACCACCCCCCGCGCACGGACCGGGCGCGGCGGCCCGCCGGCGCGCGGATCGGCGCCTGGCTGGGCAGGGGCGCGGTCCAGGTGTTCCTGGTCGTCGTCGCGCTGGTGTGGATCACCCCCGCGCTGGGGCTGTTCCTGTCCTCGCTGCGGTCGGAGGAGGCCAACTCCTCCAGCGGCTGGTGGACGGCGCTGACCGAGCCGGGCCAGCTGTCGGCCGACAACTACACGGCACTGCTGGCGGATTCCGGCATCACCCAGGCGTTCTGGAACACCGTGCTGATCTCGGTGCCCACCACCGTCGCCGTGGTGGTGGTCGCCGCGCTGGCCGGATACGCCTTCGCCTGGCTGGAGTTCCCCGGCCGAGACTGGATCTTCCTGGTGGTCGTCGGACTGCTGGTGGTGCCGGTCCAGGTCGGTCTGCTGCCGGTGGCCGAGATGCTGGGCGCGGTCGGGCTGTTCGGCACGATCCCCGGCGTGGTCCTCTTCCACGTCGCCTACGGACTGCCGTTCGCGATCTTCCTGCTGCGCAACTACTTCGCGGAGATCCCGCGGGAGATGCTGGAGGCCGCGCGGATGGACGGCGGCGGGGAGTGGCGGATCTTCACGCGGCTCGTCCTGCCGGTGGGCAGGCCCGCGATCGCCTCGCTGGGCATCTTCCAGTTCCTGTGGGTGTGGAACGACATGCTGGTCGCGCTGATCTTCGCCGACAGCGACTCGCAGCCGCTGACCGTCGCGCTCCAGTCGGAGATGCGGCAGTTCGGCAGCAACATCGAGATCCTCGCCCCCGGCGCCTTCCTGTCGCTGACCGTTCCGCTCGTGGTGTTCTTCGCCTTCCAGAAGCACTTCGTGCAGGGCGTCATGGCGGGATCGGTGAAGTGACCGCGGGGGACGGGGGGTTGTGAGCGGGGGACTGTGAGCGGTCCCTGCCGCCGTTACGGGGGGCGGCAGGGCCCGGGCGCCCGTCCCGCGGGCCCGTGCGGAACACGCGCGGACCCGCGGGGCGGGCCCTCAGACCTCCAGCAGCACCGTGAACGGGCCGTCGTTCGTGAGCGAGACCTCCATCTTCGCCCCGAAGCGGCCCGTCTCCACCCTGGCTCCCAGCGCCCGCAGCCTGGCGCACACCTCCTCGACCAGGGGTTCGGCCACCGGGCCGGGGGCGGCGGCCTGCCAGGTGGGACGGCGCCCCTTGCGGGCGTCGCCGTAGAGGGTGAACTGGCTGACGACCAGCAGGGGGGCGCCGGTGTCCGAGCAGGACCTCTCGCCCTCCAGGATCCGCAGGCCCCACAGTTTGCGCGCGAGCCGGTCCGCCTTCTCGGGGGTGTCGTCATGGGTCACCCCGACCAGCACGCACAGGCCCTCCCCGGTGATCTCGCCGACGCTCTCTCCCCCGACGACGACCTTCGCGCCGTCGACCCTCTGCACCACAGCTCGCATGCCGACCATCATGCCGCCCCGGTCGTGCGCCCGCCGACCGCCGCCGGACGGGTGGCCCGGACTGCACGGAGGGTGCCCGTGGTGGCACGATGCGTGCAGCACGGTGCGCACGGTGGCCTGCGGCGTATCCGTGACGGGCCGTGGAGCGCGTTGTGATCCACGGCGAAGGGGATGAGGGGCAGACAGAAGATGAGCACTGCCGGAACCGGGCGGACGCCCGGAGCGGTACCGGTGGCCCGCGAGGCCGCCTCCACGACAGCGTCCACGACCGCGTCCACGACCGCCTCCGCCGCCTCGGCGGGTGCCGCGGAGACCGCTGCGGCCGGACCGCCTCCCGGCGCGGACGGCACCACCGGCGCGGACGGCGCGTTCCCGGCGGTCCCGCACGACGCCGAGCCGCCGGAGCTGACCGCTCTGCGCCTGCCCCAGCTCCGCGAACTGCGCCGCCAGGCGCAGCAGGAGGAGGCCGACCTCAGCTATGTGCGGCGGCTGGTCCAGGGCCGCGTCGACATCCTCCGCGCCGAGCTGGCCCGCCGCAGCGCCGCGGACGTACCCCTGATCGACCGGCTGGCGGAGATCCTCGCCGACGCTCCCCCGCCCGGCCGGGGCCCCGCGCGCTCGGCCCGCCATGTGACGCTGCGCACCCCGCGCAGCGAGGAGTACCGGCGGCTGGCCGAGGAGGTGCTCGCCGAGGTCGAGCTGTCGGACCTCGCCGCCCGCACCGACGCCGAGCTGCACGCCGCCATGGCGCGGCTGGGCCGGCACGAGCACCGGATCTCCCGGCGCCGCCGGGCGCTCCAGCGGACGGCGAACGGGTGCAGCGCCGAGATCGCGCGCAGGTACCGTGAGGGCGAAGCACACGTGGACGACCTGCTGCCCTGACCCCGGGAGCGGTCGTCCCCCCTACACCCAGGGAGGGCCGCCCATGTCCGCCAGCACCACCCCGCCCTCGAACGTCCCCGTTCCCGGCGCGCGGACCGGCGCGCCCTCCGGCGCGCGGACCGGAACAGGGACCGGAACGCGGACCTCCGCAGAGCCCCAGGTCATCGCCGAGGTCGTGCGCTCGGGGTTCACCGAGGGACACCACCGCGGTTCCGTGGTGGTGCTCGGCCCGGACGGCGGCGTGGAGTGGTCGCTGGGCGAGGTGACCGCGCCGGTCTACCCCCGCTCGTCCAACAAGCCGATGCAGGCGGCGGCCGTGCTGCACGCCGGTCTGGAGCTGTCGGGCGAGCGGCTGGCGCTGGCCGCCGCCAGCCACTCCGGCGAGCCCTTCCACCTGGAGCTGGTGCGCACCCTGCTCGCGGAGCACGGGATGACCGAGGACGACCTGGGCTGCCCGCCCGACCTGCCGCTGGACCGCGAGGAGGCCGACCGGTTCCTGGCGGCGGGTTCGCGGCCCTCCCGCACCGCCATGAACTGCTCGGGCAAGCACGCCGCCATGCTCGCCGCCTGCCGGGTGAACGGCTGGTCCGGCGCCGGCTACCTCGACCCCGGCCACCCCCTCCAGGTGCTGGTGCGCGAGCGGATCGAGGCGGCGGCGGGCGAGCCGGTCGCGCACACCGGCACAGACGGCTGCGGCGCCCCGCTGATGGCGATATCCCTCACCGGCCTGGCCCGCGCCTTCCGCTCCTTCGTGCTGGCCGCGCCCGGCACCCCCGAGCGCCGGGTCGCCGACGCCATGCGGGCCCACCCCGAGTACGTGGCGGGCACCCGGCGCGAGGACACCCGGCTGATGCGCGGGGTGCCGGGCGCGCTGGCGAAGGTGGGCGCCGAGGCGGTCCAGGCGGTGGCCCTGCCCGACGGCCGCGCGCTGGCGATCAAGATCGACGACGGCGGGCTGCGGGCGCTCGGCCCGGTCCTGGCCCGGACGCTCGCGCGGATGGGCGTGGACTCCCCGGTGCTGGCGGAGATCGGCGACTCCCCGCTGCTGGGCGGGGGGCGGCGGGTGGGTGAAATCCGCGCGACGTTCTGAGGGGGGCGGTCCTAACGTGACCGCCATGGACTCGAACGCCCCTGACATCCGCACCATCGCCGAGGACGAGTACCCGGGCTGGGTGCGCGCTCTGCGCGCCGGTTTCCTGAACTCCTCGGAACTCACCGCCGAGGAGTTGGCCGCCCGGCGCGGCGGAATCGAACTCGACCGCACCCAGGGGGCGTTCGAGGACGGCCGCTGCGTCGCCACCTTCCGTACGCTGCCGCAGCGGCTGACCGTGCCCGGCGGCGCGGCGGTTGACTCCCTGGCCGTCACCAACGTCTCCGTCCTGCCCACCCACCGCCGGCGCGGGCTGCTGACGCGGATGATGCGCAACGCGCTGGCCGACGGGAGGGAGCGCGGGGACGTCTGCTCCACGCTGGACTCCGCCGAGTACCCGATCTACGGCCGCTACGGCTACGGCCCGGCCACCTGGTCGACCGACTGGACCGTGGACGCCGCCCGCGCCGGGCTGGACCCGCGCTGGTCGCGTCCGGAGGAGGAGGGCGCCCGGATCGACCTGGTGGAGCCCGCCCGGGCGCGCGTCCTGGGCGCCGAGCTGCACGAACGGGTGCGCGGGCTGCCCGACCGGCAGGGCATGACCGACCGCACCGAGCGCTGGTGGAAGCTGAGCACCGGTGCGATCGACTGGCCGGGCAGCGGCTTCCCCCCGTCCTTCCACGCCGTGTACCGCGACGCCGCGGGCCGGGTGCGGGGGCTGCTGACGTACACCGCCGACGACAACTGGGAGAACGAGGCGCCGCGCCTGAACGCCCGCGTCCGCGATCTGATCGCCGCCGACGCCGCCGCCGAGCGGGCCCTGTGGCACTTCCTGCTCTCCATGGACTGGGTCGCCACCGTCCACTGCCGCCGGCGCGCCCCCGACTCCCTCCTCCCCCGGTTGCTGCCGGATCCGCGCGCCGCCCGGATCACCTCCCACGCGGACTTCCTGTGGCTGCGTCCGCTGGACGTCCCCGCGCTGCTGCGGACCCGTACGTACCCGGTCTCCGGCACGCTGGTGCTGGAGCTGGAGGACCCGATGGGCATCGCCGGGGGGCGCTTCCTGCTGGACGCCTCACCCGAGGGCGCCACCTGCGCGCCCACCACGCGCTCGGCCGACCTCTCGATGGGGGTGGGCGCGCTGGGCTCGATGTACCTGGGGGACGAGTCCGCCTCGCGGCTGCGGGAGCTGGGACAGCTGGCCGAGGAGCGTCCCGGTGCGGCGGCCCTGGCCGACGCCCTGCTGCGCACGGGCCGCCGGCCCTGGTCACCGGACGTCTTCTGACGGCGCCCGCCGGGCGCGCTCGCGCGGACGCGATCACGCAGGCGCACTCCGCGGGCGCGCTCCCGGGGCGCCGTCCCGCCCCCGCCCCGTCCCTCCGCCGCCGGGGCGTGGGTTCACGGCGGCGGAGGGACGGGCGTCCGGCCGCGCGGCGCTACGCCGCCGGCAGCACCAGCAGGGTCAGCACCACGGCGCCGATGCAGCCGCAGGCGGTGTTCCCCTCGCGGTAGCCGATGGTCAGCATGACCAGGCCGAACACCCCGGCCAGTCCCAGGTGGGACTCCACCAGCTGTTCGAGGGCGGCGAGCGCGAGAGCGTAGACGGGCATGGCGGTCCCTCCTCCGGAAGGCTCGTCGGAACGGGCGACGGGTGTCGGCAGGCGTCAACGGGTGTCGGCAGGCGTCGACGGGTGACGACGGGTGACGAGTGCTGAGGCCGAGGCCACGCCGTGCGCCGTCGGGCGCGCGATGGCGCACCCGGCGGCGAGCGCTTTTCGGCGAGGACCTTGCGACCAACTGAATTGCCAATCTTGCAACTTGCTCAAGTTGGTCTCCAACTTGTTGAAGTTCTTCCCGTCTGGATGAAATTTCAAAACGGTTCGCGGCCAACTCCCGCTCAATGGCCAGAAGTTGTACGGTCACAGCGTGAGCCACGACAGCACCGCCACAAACGGAACGCATCCCTCATCGCGTGATCGTGTGGCAGACGCCCTGCGCGCCCGCATCCTCTCCGGCACCCTCCGCCCCGGCTCCCGGCTGCCCACCCAGCACGAGCTGGCCGCCGAGTTCGACACCAACCGCACGGCCGTCCGCCAGGCCATCGACACCCTGCGGCGCGAGGGCCTGCTCACCGGCACCGGCCGCGGCGCCCCGCCCTCGGTCGCCGAGCACGCCCGCGGGCACGAGGCACCCCGCAAGGCCGACATCGAGCTGGCCGACCGGCTCCACGAGGCCTTCCGCGCCGAGCACGTGACCATCGACGTCTTCTCCCTGACCACCGAGACCCTCAACACCGCCCTGGCGCACGCGACGATCGCCATCAGCAGCGGCGAACTCTCCCCCCGGTCGATCACCGCGCGGGTGCTGCTGCCCGGCACCGAGGCCGATCTGGCGCTCCCCCGCCCCGTCTCGGACCCGGAGGGGAACGACAAGCGCCCCCTGGAGCGGCTGCACGAACTGACCCACACCTTCGCGGACGCCCTGCGCAGGCAGCTGGAGACCCTCAAGGTGCGCGATCTGGTACCGGAGGTCTCGGTGGAGTTCCGCACCGTGCCCATCACCCCGACCCACAAGGTGTACCTGCTCAACGGCACCGAGGCCCTGTTCGGCTACTACCAGGTGATGCGGCACAAGGTGCCCTACCGGGGCGAGGAGATGGAGATCCACGACGTGATGGGGATCAGGGCCAAGCTCTTCCGCCACGCCTCGGGCCCCGACCTCCACGGCGAGCACGGCACGGCGTTCGTGGACGAGACACGGCGGTGGTTCGAGTCGCTCTGGTCAAGCATTGCCCAACCCCTGACACTCGGTTAGATGCATGACCTCATCAGCTCGGCCGAGTGCGTCCTCTTCGACTTCGACGGACCGGTGTGCCGGCTCTTCTCGGGTCATCCGTCCGCCGGGATAGCCCAGCGCATGCGCGACCTGGTCGCCGAACACGGGCAGGAGCGGCTCCTCGGCGAGGAGGCCCGCTCCACCGGCGATCCGCAGGTCGTCCTGCGCACCGTCGCCGCCGCCCGGCCCGGCGGCGGACTCGCCGCCCTGCTGGAGCGGGCCCTCACCGAGGAGGAGATGCGGGCCGCCGCGGTCGCCCGCCCCACCCCGTACGCCGACCCGCTCGTCCAGACCCTGGCGGCCACCGGGCGGCGGCTGGCCGTCACCACCAACAACTCGGCCCGCGCGGCCGAGCTCTATCTGACCGGCCGGCGCCTCGCGCCGTACTTTTCCGGCCACATCCACGGCCGCCGGCAGGACATCCGGCTGCTCAAACCACACCCCGACTGCCTGCACCGCGCCCTGGAGTCCACCGGAACGCGACCCGAGCGCGCTCTGATGATCGGCGACAGCCCCGCGGACCTGCTCGCCGCCGAGGCGGCGGGCGTCCGCTTCCTGGGGTACGCCCGCAACGGAGGAAAGGCGCAGCGGCTGCGCGAGGCGGGTGCCTCGCACGTCGTCACATCGCTCCAGGAGGTGCTGACCGCGGTGCGGACCCCCACCTTCGGGTGAGGGGGTGCGCGGGGTCCGGGCACGGACGCCTCCCCCCGCGGTCCGCGGAGTAGTCTTCGCCTTCCCCGCCTCCCGCACCACCCCGCACCACGCCCCGCCACACCGCGCCGTCCCGTCCCCGGCGGGCCGGTCCGCACGACCGAAGGACTCCGGAACCGCGTCGATGGCACACCCCTCCACCTTCCAGGGACACCACCGCATCTGGCACGTGGTCCCCGGGCCCGGGGGCCGTGGATGGGTCAAACTCGCCGAACCCCGCGACGAGGTCCTCTGGTTCGACCGGCGCTGCTTCCGCTCCGAGGAGGAGCTGCTGGCCGAACTCGGCCGGCACGGCGTGTCCCGCGTCCCGTCGGCCCGACCGGTGGGCGACGGAGGCCCGGCGGTCCAGGACTTCATCGAGGGAAGGACACTGGCCGAGGTCTGCCCCACCGGGGAGGCCGTGGCGGAGGAGCACCTCGCGCAGATCCTGCGGCGCTTCTCGGAGCTGGCCCGCGTACGCCCCGGGGCCGTCACCGCGGCGCGCCGTTGCTCTCGGCGGGAACGCGTCGCCTCGCCGCGCAGCTCGAGGTTCCTGCGCGGCCTCATCCGGTTCACCCGCAGACGCGCCTACCGCGCCCGGCGCCCCGAGTACGGCCGGCTCTTCGACCGGCTGGGCGTCCCGCCGCGCGCCCTCGGCCGGACGTCGCGGCTGTGGTCCGAGGCCGGGAAGCTGACACCGCGGCCGTTCTGCCTGCTCCACGGCGACCTGCACCGGGCGAACCTGATCGTCGACGGATCGGGACTGCTGTGGACCATCGACTGGGAGCTGGCCATGCTCGGCGACCCGCTCTACGACCTGGCCACCCATCTGTACCTGATGGGCTACCCGCCGTCGCAGGAGGGCGAGGTCGTCGAGCGCTGGCGCACGGCGGTGGAGGCCGTACTGCCCGGCGCGGGGGCCGCGGCCGGACAGGACCTGCCCCGCTACCTCGCCTACAAGAGGGCCCAGTCGGTGTACACGGACGTCGTCCGCCAGGCCCGGTGGCTCGCCGGCGCGGGCCCGGCCGAGTACGGCGAGCGGCTGAGCCGGGCCGCCGGGACCGTGCACGGCGTCCTGGAGCGTGCCGCGGACGCCCTGGGGATGACCAGGGTGCCCGGCAGGGGGGAGGTCGAGGCGGCGTACGCGGCGCACACGGCGCACGCGGCGTCCGGCCGCGGGACGCCCCTCCCGGGCCGTCCCGCCCCGGCCCCTGTCCCGGCACCGGCGGTACGCGCCGCGGCGGGGGCGGGAGCCTCCCGTCCCGGCGGGCGGGCGGCCGGTGTCACCGGCTCCCCTCCGGCCTCCCTCCCCGCCTCCGGCGGGCCTCCCGGCCGAGGAGGTACGGGCCCGCGACGGCTCCGGCCACCGCCAGGTAGAGGGGCATGAGCTTGAGCGCGAAGGGCATCGGGGTGCCGAGGACGGCCTCGGCGGTGAGGCCGATCGCCACGGCGGCCAGCTCGCCCAGGAGGAAGCCGGCGACGAGGCCGGCGAGTGCGGCGAGTACGTGCTTCACGGTCTTCTCGCTCTCTCGGATCGGGATGTTCACAGGTACGAGGGGCCGGTGACCCGGCCCCGGAAGGTCAGCCACAGCCACACCTGGGCGGCCATCGGCAGCGGTACGACCGCCAGCACCGCCGGCACCAGCAGACCGAGCACCTGGCCGCCGGCCGCCGACTCGGCCAGGGGCAGCCGTACCCCCGCGGCGATCGGCAGCACGGCCATGGCCAGGGCGGTCAGGGCGAAGGTGGAGCGCTCGCCGGCGCGGCCCGCGGGCAGCCGGGCGCGACGGCGGAGGCCGCCGGTCAGCCGCAGCGCGGCGAAGGCCGACCCGTGGACGGCGAAGAGTGCGGCCACGCCCAGCGAGGTGAGGACGGCGGCCGGGCCCGCGGCCGGTTCGGAGGGTTCGCCGGTGAGCAGCCCGGCCAGCAGCCACCCCCAGGCGAGGGCCGCCGTCCAGCTCCCGGCCACGACCATGCCGTCGCACAGCGCCCGCCAGGCGCGCCACGGTGCGCGTCCGCGCCACCACAGGCCCGCGTCCCGCACGATCCATCCGGCCAGCAGGGGCACGAGGACGGCGGACTGGCCGCTGAACACCTCGCCCTCCAGCGCCGGGAAGCAGCCGACGAACACCCCGGCGGCGGCGATCAGCCACACCTCGTTGCCCAGGAAGAAGGGGGCGATGGCGGCCAGGACGGTCCGCCGCTCGTCCGCGTCGCGCCCCAGGCGGGGCAGGAGCATGCAGACGCCGAGGTCGGCGCCGCCGAGTACCAGGTAGCCGGCGGTGAACAGGCCCAGCAGGGCGGCGGCGAGGGTCTCCACGGCGATCTCCACGGCGGTCTCCGCTCTCGGTACGGCTCTCGGTACGGCTCTCAGTACGCGGGGACGGGGCCGATGCCGCGTCCGGCCGGCGGCCCGTCCCCCGGCTCCCGCTCGTCCCACTCCTCCTCCCCCGGCCCCTCCGGCTCCCCGAGCGCGACGGCGCCGGGACCCCGGCGGGCCGTGCGCAGCAGCAGCCACCAGTTGACGGCCAGCAGCAGCGCGAAGAGCGTGGTGAAGACGGCCAGCGAGACCCGCATCCCGCCGGCCGACACGTCCGAGAGCGCGTCCTCGGTCCGCAGCAGCCCGTAGACCACCCACGGCTGCCGCCCGGCCTCCCGGAAGACCCAGCCCGCCGTCATCGCCACGTACGGCAGCGGCACCAGCGCCATCAGCAGCACGTGCCAGCCCCGGAAGCGGAGCACGGCCCGGCGGAAGCAGGCCAGCAGCGCCGAGCCGGCCGAGGCGTACAGCATCAGCGCGAACGCGCCGAGCATCAGCAGCGCGGCGCCGCGCACCAGCCCCTGGGAGGGGACGTAGTCGCCCGGGCCGAAACGCTCCACCAGCTCCGCCTGGAGCCGTGCGATCTCGGCCGTCTCCGCCTGCCACACCGCGCTCTTCATCGGCTGGTGACCGGCGATCGCGGAGAGCTGGAGTCCGCCGGAAGCCGCCGTCCACAGCAGCGCGGGCGGTGCGAGGAAGACCCCGATCCGCAGCGACCTGCGGAACAGCTCGGTGTCGGCCCCGGACGGACTCGACGTGCCGCGCCGGCGGAGGTGGTAGGCGCTGATCCCGGCGACGAAGAACGCCGCCGTCAGCAGCGCCCCGCCCGCGATGTGCCCGAAGGCGAGCAGCGTGCTGGGGTTGGCCAGGACGGCGGGGGCGTCGGCCAGTTCGATGCCGTGCGCCGTCCTGGCGTACCCCACGGGGTGGTTGAGGAAGCCGTTGGCGACCAGGATCCAGTAGGCCGACAGGTACGCGGTGCCGGTGACCACCCACAGCAGGGCGCAGTGCAGGCGCGGTCCGAAGCGGTTCCAGCCGAAGATCCACAGCCCCAGGAAGGTGGACTCGACGAAGAACGCGACGATCGTCTCCATCGCCAGCGATGCGCCGAGGACATCGCCCGCGTAGTGCCCGAGCCCGCTCCAGGCCAGCCCGAACTGGAACTCCATGACGATGCCGGTGACGATCCCGACCGCGTAGTTGACGACGTAGAGCTGGCCCCAGAAGCGCACCATGCGCGCGCGCACGGCCGCGTCCCGCCCGCCGTCCCCGCCGCTCCCGCGCCGCAGCACCGCCCACGTCTGGACGGCGGTCACCACGGTGGCCAGGCCCAGCGTCAGCGAGACGAACAGGAAGTGCGCGGCGGCGGTGAGGGCGAACTGCCACCGCGCGAGGTCGAGTGCTCCGGTTCCGTCCACGCCACCACCGTCGGCGGACGGTGCGCCCCGGCGCATCGGCCCGTGGCGGACACCTCGGGTACGACACGGGGCGCGGCCGGGCCCGCGGACGTACCGCCCGGGTTGCGTCCGCGGGCGCGCTCCCCCTAGGGGATCCCCGCGGCCGCCGTCTCCCCCGCGCCCCGCGCCTGCCCGTCCCCGCTCCGTCCGGCTCCCGTCCCGGCCGGCCCCTACCCGAGCCAGCCCGGCGTGATCATCCCCGACTCGTACGCCAGGATCACCAGCTGCGCCCTGTCGCGTACGCCGAGCTTGGTCATGATCCGGCTGACGTGCGTCTTGGCGGTGGCCGGGCTGAGCACCAGGCGGCGGGCGATCTCGTCGTTGGACAGGCCCTCGCCCACCAGGGTCATGACCTCACGCTCCCGCCCGGTGAGCCCCCGGAGGCGGGGCGACGGGTCCGGCCGGCGCGCCCGCCCGGCGAACTCCGCGATCAGCCGGCGGGTCACCGCGGGGGCGATCAGCGCGTCGCCGCGCGCCACGACCCGCACCGCGTGCAGCAGTTCCATCGGCTCGGTGTCCTTGAGCAGGAAGCCGGAGGCGCCCGCGCGCAGCGCCCCGTACACGTAGTCGTCCACGTCGAAGGTGGTCAGGATGACCACCCTGGTGTCCGGGAGCCGCTCGTCGGCGGCGATGCGCCGGGCGGCCTCCAGCCCGTCCAGTCCGGGCATCCGGATGTCCATCAGCACCACGTCGGGCCGCAGCACACGCGTCAGCTCGACGGCCCGCAGCCCGTCCCCGGCCTCGCCGACGACCTCGATGCCGTCCTCGTCGGCGAGGATGGAGCGGAAGCCCGCCCGCACCAGGGTCTGGTCGTCGGCGAGGATGACGCGCACCCGTCGCCCGTCGTGCTCTGCGGCCATGGCACGAGCCTATGCCGCCCGGCCGCCGCCCGGCCGCCCCCCGCACGGAGTGCGGGGACGCTGTGGAACCCGCCACACAACCTCCCGGGACCGGATAAGGTCCCGGCTCGCCGAGCCGGCGCGGAACACACCAGCCCAGGCGGTGCACAATCACACAAAAGGTGTGCTCAACGGCCGAATCGGCCCTCTCCACCCCGAGCGAGCCGTCCGCCCGCCCGCGGCACGCCCGGCCGGAAGGCGGTGCCGGCGCGCGGTTCGCGGGCTGCTGCTCCCGCGAACCGCGCGGTAGTGTTCGAGACGGACAGAGGGGGCGTGTCACCATGGCGGAGAGGTCCCGGCACCGGCCGGCACCGCACAGAGGGGAAGGGCCATGAGCGAGGTGAGCGGCGACGTCGACTACGCCGCCCTGTTCGACGCCGTCCCGACCCCCCTGTCGGCCCTGGACCCGGACCTCGTGTTCGTCGAGGCCAACCAGGCCTACCTGGACATCACCGGGCGCACCCGCGGCGAGCTGATCGGCCGCCGTCTGTTCGACGTCTTCCCCGCCAACCCGGACGACCCGGACGCCGACGGTCCCGGGAACCTGCTGGCCTCGTTCCGGCGCGTACTGGAGACGGGCAAACCGGACACCATGGTCCTCCAGCGGTACGACATCCCCCGCCCCGGCGCCGAGGGCGGGTACGAGGAGCGGTACTGGAGCCCGGTCAACACCCCCATCCTCGACGAGGACGGCTCGGTGCGGCTGATCATCAACCGCGTCGAGGACGCCACGGCGTACGTGCGCGACAGCCTCGCCCGCCCCACCAGCCTGACCGGCACCGGCGACGGTCTGCGGGCGGTCGGCGGGAAGATCGCCGAGTCCGAGCTGTACGCCCGCGCGCGGGAGCTGTACGAGCACAACGAGCGGCTGCGGCAGGCGCACGCCCGTGAGCACGAGGTGGCCCTCACCCTCCAGAAGGCCATGCTGCCGACGCACATGCCGCTGGAGCTCCGCAACGCGGCCGTGCGCTACCGGCCCGCCCAGGGCTCGCTGAACGTGTGCGGCGACTGGTACGACGTCATCAACCTCAACGAGGACCGCTTCGCCGTGGCCGTGGGCGACGTCGTCGGCAGAGGCCTGGAGGCCGCCAGCGTGATGGGACAGCTGCGCAGCGCCCTCAGCGCCGCCATGCTGGTCGCCGACGGCCCCGCGCAGGCGCTGTACGGCCTGGACCTGTACGCGCGCTCCCTCGACGGCGCACTGGCCACCACCGCCGTCAAGCTCGACATCGACACCCACACCCACACGCTCACCTACAGCAGCGCCGGCCACCTGCCGCCCATGCTGTGCCACCCGGACGGGCACATCGAGATACTGGACCAGGCCACCGACGTGCCCCTGGCCGCCCGGAGCAGGCCCTCGCACCGGCCGCAGGCGATCACCGCCTATGTGCCGGGCTCGACCCTCGTCCTCTACACCGACGGGCTGGTCGAGCGCCGCGAGGAGTCCATCGACGTCGGGCTGAAGCGGCTGTCGGAGAGCCTGACCCGGCACCACGGCCTGGGCCCGGAGGAGATCGCCGACAACCTCCTGGAGGACCTCGGCATGAACCGGGGCACCGCCGACGACGCGGCCCTGGTCGTCATCAGGCTCTGAACGGCCGAAACCGCGGCGGGGCCGGTGGCGGGGCGGGACCGGCGGCCGACGGCGTCACCGGGCGGACTCCCCCAGCGGCAGCCGGGCCTCCACCCGGTAGCCCCGGACGCCTCCCGTACCGCCCTCCCCGCACACGTTCCCCGCGGTCAGCGTGCCGCCCAGCGCCCGCGCCCGCTCCGCCATCCCGGCGATGCCGCTTCCCCCGGCGCCCCGCGCCCCCGCCTCCCCCGGCCCGGCCTCTTCCGGCGCCCCGCGCCCGTCGTCCTCGATCCGCACCAGCACGGCGTCCTCCTCGTGGCGGACGGTGACGAGCACGCACCGCGCCCCCGAGTGGCGGACCGTGTTCGTCAGGGACTCCTGCACGATCCGGTACGCGGCCAGCCCCACCTGCGGCGGCACCGGCCGCCCCGGCCGCCCCTCGGTCACCAGACGCGCCCGGAGCCCGGCCGCGCGCGCCCGCCCCACCAGG
>NZ_JBKJFM010000104.1:0-22684 GCF_046614825.1 Streptomyces nanhaiensis | reverse complement strand
CGGAAGGGAGCGGGGCCGCCGCCGTGGTGGGAAGGCGCGCCGGGCCCCGCGGGGGCGCCCGCACGGCGTACGGGCGCCCCCGCGGGGCGTGGGGGCCGTCGAGGCCCGGGCCCCGGTCCGGCTGTCAGTCCCGGCCGCGCAGCGAGCGGTAGCGGGCCACCAGGGCCGCCGTGGAGGTGTCCAGCCCCTCCACCTCGGCGCCCTCGGTCAGCGCGGGCTCGATGCGCTTGGCGAGCACCTTGCCGAGCTCCACGCCCCACTGGTCGAAGGAGTCGATGTCCCACACCGCGCCCTGGACGAACACCTTGTGCTCGTAGAGGGCGACCAGCTGCCCCAGCACCGACGGGGTCAGCTCGGAGGCCAGGATCGTCGTCGTCGGGCGGTTGCCGCGGAACGTGCGGTGCGGGACCTGCTCCTCGGCGACCCCCTCGGCGCGGACCTCCTCCTCCGTCTTGCCGAAGGCGAGCGCCTGGCCCTGGGCGAAGAGGTTGGCCATCAGCAGGTCGTGCTGGGCCGCCAGGGCGGGCTCCAGGCCGGCCACGGGCCGGGCGAAGCCGATCAGGTCGGCCGGGATCAGCCTGGTGCCCTGGTGCAGGAGCTGGAAGTAGGCGTGCTGGCCGTTGGTGCCGGGCGTGCCCCACACCACCGGGCCGGTCTGCCAGCTCACCGGCTCGCCCTGCCGGTCCACGGACTTGCCGTTGGACTCCATGTCGAGCTGCTGGAGGTAGGCGGTGAACTTCGACAGGTAGTGGCTGTAGGGCAGCACCGCGTGCGACTGCGCGCCGAAGAAGCCGCCGTACCAGACGCCCAGCAGGCCCAGCAGCAGCGGGGCGTTCTCCTCGGGGGGCGCGGTGCGGAAGTGCTCGTCGACGGTGCGGAAGCCGTCGAGCATCTCGCGGAAGCGGTCCGGGCCGATGGCGATCATGAGCGAGAGGCCGATGGCCGAGTCGTACGAGTAGCGCCCGCCGACCCAGTCCCAGAACTCGAACATGTTCGTGGTGTCGATGCCGAACTCCGCGACCGCCTCGGCGTTCGTCGACAGCGCCACGAAGTGCTTGGCCACCGCCTCCCTCCCCGCGCCCAGACCGGCCAGCAGCCAGTCCCTGGCGGAGGTGGCGTTGGTGATGGTCTCGATCGTGGTGAAGGTCTTGGAGGCGACGACGAACAGCGTCCGGGCCGGGTCCAGTCCCTGCAGGGCCTCGTGCAGGTCCGCGCCGTCCACGTTGGAGACGAAGCGGACGTCCAGCTCCCGGTCGGTGTAGGCGCGCAGCGCCTCGTAGGCCATCGCCGGCCCCAGGTCGGAGCCGCCGATGCCGATGTTGACGACGCTCCTGATGGGAAGCCCGGTGTGCCCGGCCCACTTCCCGGCCCGCACCGCCTCGGCGAAGGCGGACATCCGGTCGAGCACGGCGTGCACGGCGGGGACGACGTTCTCCCCGCCCTCCCCGTCCCCGGCGTCCACCTCGACCACCGCGTCGCGCGGGGCGCGCAGGGCGGTGTGGAGGACGGCCCGGTCCTCGGTGGTGTTGATCCGCTCACCGCGGAACATCGCCTCCCGCAGCCGCGCCACCCCGGCCGCCTCGGCCAGCTCGCGCAGCAGCCGCAGGGTCTCGTCCGTGACGAGGTTCCTGGAGTAGTCCAGGTACAGGTCGCCGACCCGCACGCCGTAGCGCTCGCCGCGCCGCGGATCGGCTGCGAACAGCTCGCGCAGGTGCACCTCCCCCAGCTCCTCGCGGTGCCTGGCCAGCGCCTGCCACTGCGGCATCCGGTCGAGCCTGCCGCGGCCTTCAGCGTTCATCTGGGAAATCAGTCCATTCCTGTCGTACGGACCCCGCCGCGTCCCAACCTAATGGAACGACGGCCCGGCCGCGCGCCCCGTCGGGGCGTACGGCCGGGCCGTCGTGCGCCGTTGTCCGGCGGGTCGACCGGTGTTCAGATCTCCCCGCGGAGCTTGGCCAGCGCCTCGGCGAGGATCGCCTCGCCGTCGGCGTCGCTGCGCCGCTCGCGCACGTACGCGAGGTGGGTCTTGTACGGCTCGGTGCGCGGCGGGTCCGGCGGGTTGTCCCGGTCCTTGCCGGCCGGGAAGCCACAGCGCGGGCAGTCCCAGGTGTCCGGGATCTGCGCGTCGCTGGCGAAGCTGGGTTGGGTCTCGTGCCCGTTGGAGCACCAGAAGGAGATGCGCAGGCGCGGCGCGGACTCGCCTCGCTCGGCCTCCCCCATCGGCCCCGCTCCGACCCGGCTTCCCCGGATCGCGTTGCCACTTGCCACGGTCGTAACTCCCTGCCTTCACGGTGCCGCGGAGCATCGACAGGCCGCTCCGCTGCGGGTGCCCCAGTGTACGTAGGGCCCAACGCGCGTCCACAGACCCGAGTTGCGGCCCCCTTCGGGTCCCGTGGGCGCGAGCCTCATGATAGGCCGGGAACGCGACAGGGCGTCAGAGCGCGGCGGCCGCCGTCGCGTGGCAGGCGTCGCGTGGCAGGCGTCGGCGGGTGTCAGCCGTCGAGCTTCATCAGGATGCCGAGCGCCACGATGATGGCGAACCAGATCAGACCCACCACGACCGTGATGCGGTCGAGGTTGCGCTCGGCGACCGAGGAGCCGCCGACGGAGGACTGCATGCCGCCGCCGAACATGTCGGAGAGGCCGCCGCCCTTCCCCTTGTGCATCAGCACGAGCAGCATCAGCAGCAGGCTGAAGACGATGAGGGCGATGGAGAACCCCAGGATCACGGCTGGACCAACTCTCTCGGACGGATGACGGGAACTGTCGGGACTAGCAAGGGTACGGGGCCGGGAGGCGCTGCGCGTGCTCGCTCCCGGCCCCGACAGGGTACGACGTGGGCGGCCCGCCGTCACTCGTCGGCGGCGGTCGCCGGGGGCCCTACTGGTCGCGGAACCGGACGATCTTCACGAACTCGTCCACGTCCAGCGCGGCCCCGCCCACCAGGGCGCCGTCCACGTCCGGCTGCGCCATGATCGCGGCGACGTTCCCGGACTTCACCGAGCCGCCGTACTGGATACGGACCGCGTCGGCCAGCTCGCGGTCGTACAGCTCGGCCAGGCGGCCGCGGATCGCGCCGCACACCTCCTGGGCGTCCTCGGGGGTGGCGACCTCGCCGGTGCCGATGGCCCACACCGGCTCGTAGGCGATCACGATGCGGGCGGCCTGCTCGGCGGGGATGTCCTTGAGCGCGCCGTCCACCTGGGCGAGGGTGTGGGCGACCTGGTCGCCGGCCTTGCGGACCTCCAGGCCCTCGCCGACGCACAGGATCGGGGTCAGGTCGTGCAGGTAGGCCGCCTTGACCTTGGCGTTGCACAGCTCGTCGGTCTCGCCGTGGTACTGGCGCCGCTCGGAGTGGCCGATGGCCACGTAGGTGCAGTTGAGCTTGGCCAGCATCGCTCCGGAGATCTCACCGGTGTACGCGCCGGAGACGTGCGCCGACAGGTCCTGGGCGCCGTAGCGGATCTTCAGTTTGTCGCCGTCGACCAGGGTCTGCACCGAGCGCAGGTCGGTGAAGGGCGGCAGGACGGCGACCTCGACGGCCTCGTAGTCCTTGTCGTTCAGGGCGAAGGCGAGCTTCTGGACGTGGGCGATGGCCTCCAGGTGGTTGAGGTTCATCTTCCAGTTGCCCGCCATCAGCGGGGTGCGGTTTGCCATCGGTGGGCTGCCTTTCGGTTCACTGCGCCGCGGCGGCGGCTCGTGTCGCTGTCGCCCGCGCGGCGCGGAGGCGCGGGCATCGTGATCACCTGCGGCCCGGCGGCCGCGTGTGCTCCCCCGGTGCGCCGGGCGGACCGGCGCACCGGATCAGTCCTCCAGCGCGGCCAGGCCGGGGAGCGTCTTGCCCTCGAGGTACTCCAGGCTGGCGCCGCCCCCGGTGGAGATGTGGCCGAAGGCCTCCTCGTCGAAGCCCAGGATGCGGACGGCGGCGGCCGAGTCCCCGCCGCCGACCACGGTGAAGGCCGGGCTGTCGATCAGCGCCCGGGCCACGGCCCGGGTGCCGTCGGCGTAGTCCGGGTGCTCGAAGACGCCCATCGGGCCGTTCCAGAAGACGGTGGCCGCGTCCGCGAGCTTGGCGGCGTACAGCTCCTGGCTGCGGGGGCCGATGTCCAGCCCCATCAGGCCGGCCGGGATGGCGTCCGCGGCCACGGTGACGGGCTCGGAGGGCGCCTTGGTCCTCAGGTCCGGGAAGCCGGCGGCGGCCACCACGTCGACGGGGAGGACGAACTCCACGCCGCGCTCCTCGGCGCGCTTGAGGTAGCCCTGGACGGCCGGGATCTGGTCCTCCTGGAGCAGCGAGGCGCCGATCTCGTGCCCCTGGGCCTTCAGGAAGGTGTACGCCATGCCGCCGCCGACGAGGATGCGGTCGGCGCGCTCCAGCAGGTGGTCGATGACGCCGAGCTTGTCGGAGACCTTCGCGCCGCCCAGGACCACGGCGTAGGGGCGCTCGACGTCCTCGGTGAGCTTGCGCAGGACGCCGACCTCGGTGGCGATCAGACCGCCGGCGGCGTGCGGCAGCCGCGCCGGGAGGTCGTAGACGGAGGCGTGGCGGCGGTGCACCGCGCCGAAGCCGTCGCCGACGTAGACGTCGGCGAGGGCCGCCAGGCTGTCGGCGAAGGCGCCGCGCTCGGCGTCGTCCTTGCTGGTCTCGCCGGCGTTGAAGCGCAGGTTCTCCAGAACCGCGACCTGCCCGTCGGCGAGGGCTCCGACGGTGGACTTCGCCGACTCGCCGACGGTGTCGGTGGCGAACGCGACGTCCCTGCCCAGCAGTTCGCCCAGCCGCCCGGCCACGGGGGCGAGGGAGAACTGCGGGTCCGGGGCGCCCTTGGGGCGGCCCAGGTGGGAGGCGACGATCACCCTGGCGCCGGCCTCGGCCAGCCTGCCGATCGTCGGGACGGCGGCGCGGATGCGGCCGTCGTCGGTGATGGTCCCGCCCTCGAGCGGCACGTTCAGATCTGCGCGGACGAAGACCCGCCTGCCCGCGACGCCGAGGTCGTCGATCGTCTTCATGGTGTGGCTCCGTGGTGGTCTGCTCGGTGGTGTGCACGGTCGCCGGCCGTGCGGCCGGTCATCGCGAGGCGGGGCCCGCGGGGCGCGTCATCGCGCCCCGCGAACCCCGCCGCGTCACGTCTCGGCGCTGCTGTCCGGCAGCGTGTCAGAGCCGCTCGCCGACGTAGACCGTCAGGTCCACGAGGCGGTTGGAGTAGCCCCACTCGTTGTCGTACCAGCCGACGACCTTGACCTGCTTGCCCTGGACCATGGTCAGGGAGGAGTCGAAGGTGCAGGAGGCCGGCCAGTTGACGATGTCCGAGGAGACGATCGGGTCCTCGGTGTACTCCAGGACGCCCTTCAGCCGGCCCTCGGCGGCCTTCTGGAAGGCGGCGTTGACCTCGTCCTTGCCGACCTCGCGGTCGAGCTCCAGCACGAGGTCGGTGACCGAGCCGGTCGGGACCGGGACGCGCATGGCGATGCCGTCCAGCTTGCCCTTGAGCTGGGGCAGGACGAGCGCGGTGGCCTTGGCGGCGCCGGTCGAGGTCGGGATGATGTTCTCGGCCGCCGCGCGGGCACGGCGCAGGTCCTTGTGCGGGAAGTCCAGGATGCGCTGGTCGTTGGTGTACGCGTGGACGGTCGTCATCATGCCCTTGACGATGCCGAAGTTCTCGTCCATCACCATGGCCATCGGCGCCACGCAGTTGGTGGTGCAGGAGGCGTTGGAGACGACGTGGTGCTTCTCGGCGTCGTAGGACTCGTGGTTGACGCCCATGACGACGGTGATGTCCTCGTTCTTGGCCGGGGCCGAGATGAGGACCTTCTTCGCGCCCGCCGCCAGGTGCTTGGCGGCGTCCTCGCGCTTGGTGAAGATGCCGGTGGACTCGATGACGATGTCGGCGCCGAGCTCGCCCCACGGAAGGGCGGCCGGGTCGCGCTCGGCCATCGTCCTGAAGGTCTGCCCGCCCACCGTGATGGTGTCGGCGGTGTGGCTGACCTCCTGCTTCAGGCGGCCCAGGATGCTGTCGTACTTCAGCAGGTGGACAAGGGTGGCGTTGTCGGTCAGGTCGTTGACACCGACGATCTCGACGTCCGCGCCCTGCTCCAGGAGGGCGCGGAAGTAGTTCCGTCCGATGCGGCCGAAGCCGTTGATGCCTACGCGGATCGTCACGAACCGATCTCCTCGCTAGGTACGCCGGTGCGGACACCGGCGAAAGCTGTTTGGGATGTCCCCGACCATCTCCGACCCTACCGCGCCGGGTGCTCGCAAGTGACATCGGCCACCCGCCGTGTGCGGTGTGGCGCACCGGTGGCAGGACGTACCCGCGAGGGCGCCGGGCAGACATCCCGGCTGCCCCGGGCGGCGGCCGCGGCCCCGCGGCGAGCGCGGCGCGCGGGGGTGGGCCGGAGGGGCGGCCGGGGCCCGCGAGGCCCGGTCAGCCGACCATCTCCTCCGTCAGGTTCGACTCGGTGCCCGGGATCCCCAGGTCGGCGGCGCGCTTGTCGGCCATGGCCAGCAGCCGCCGGATGCGCCCGGCGACGGCGTCCTTGGTCAGCGGCGGGTCGGCCAGCGCCCCCAGCTCCTCCAGGGACGCCTGCTTGTGCTCCATGCGCAGCCGGCCGGCCGCGGCCAGGTGCTCGGGCACCTCGTCGCCCAGGATCTCCAGCGCGCGCTGCACCCGGGCCCCGGCGGCGACGGCGGCCCGGGCCGAGCGGCGCAGGTTGGCGTCGTCGAAGTTGGCCAGGCGGTTGGCGGTGGCCCGCACCTCGCGGCGCATCCGCCGCTCCTCCCACGCCAGTACGGACTCGTGGGCGCCCAGCCGGGTCAGCAGCGCGCCGATGGCGTCGCCGTCGCGGACGACGACCCGGTCCACACCGCGCACCTCGCGCGCCTTGGCCGCGATCTGCAGGCGGCGGGCGGCGCCGACGAGGGCGAGGGCGGCCTCGGGACCGGGGCAGGTGACCTCCAGGGAGGAGGAGCGCCCGGGCTCGGTGAGCGAGCCGTGCGCCAGGAAGGCGCCGCGCCAGGCGGCCTCGGCGTCGCAGGTGGCCCCGGAGACGACCTGCGGCGGCAGGCCGCGCACCGGGCGGCCGCGGCCGTCGACCAGCCCCGTCTGCCGGGCGAGCTGATCACCGCCCGCCACCACCCGTACGACGTAGCGGCTGCCGCGGCGCAGCCCGCCGGGGGCCATGACCACCAGGTCGGACGCGTGCCCGAAGATCTCCAGGATGTCCTTGCGGAGTCTGCGGGCGGCGATGCCGGTGTCCAGCTCGGCCTCGATCACGATGCGGCCGCTCACCAGGTGCAGTCCGCCGGCGAACCGCAGGATGGAGGAGACCTCCGACTTCCGGCAGCAGGTCCGGGTGACGGGTAGCCGGGAGATCTCGTCCTTCACCGCTGCCGTCATCGCCATGGGCCGATCCTTCCATGCATTCGAAAAATCCGGTCGTACGCGGCGGCCAGCAGCTCCGGGTCGTGCCGGGGGGCTCCTCCCGGGGCGGCCACCGGTGCCAGCTCGACCGTGCCGCCGAGGCGCCGGGCGGCGTCGCGGAGGCCCTCCTCGTCGGGCACGGCGGCCCGGTCGGCCAGCACCACGTCGAAGGCGAGTTTAGGGGCGTGTCGGGCCAAAACCTCCAAATGACGCTGCGGGGAGAAGCCGTCGGTCTCTCCCGGCTGCGGCGCGAGGTTGAGCGAGAGGACACGGCGCGCCCTGGTCTCGGTGAGCGCCTGGAGGAGTTCGGGGACCAGCAGGTGGGGGATGACCGAGGAGAACCACGAGCCGGGGCCGAGCACCACCCAGTCCGCGTCGAGGACCGCCTCGACGGCCTCGGGGACGGCGGGCGGGTCGTGCGGGACGAGGTGCACCTGCTGCACCTCGCCGGGGGTGAGGGCGACGGTGGCCTGGCCCCGGACGGTGGTGACCTCCCGCGGGCGGGCCGGGTCGTGGCCCCGCACCAGGGCCCGCAGCTCCAGCGGGACGGCGGACATCGGCAGCACCCGGCCGTGCGCGCCCAGCAGCCTGCCCACCAGGTCCAGCGCCTGGACGTGGTCGCCGAGCTGCTCCCACAGGGCGACGATCAGCAGGTTGCCCACCGCGTGCCCGTGCAGGTCCCCCCTGCTGACGAAGCGGTGCTGGATGACCCGGGCCCAGGTCTGGCCCCACTCGTCGTCGCCGCACAGCGCGGCCAGGGCCTTGCGCAGGTCGCCGGGGGGCAGGACGCCCAGTTCGTCGCGGAGCCGCCCGCTGGAGCCCCCGTCGTCGGCGACGGTGACCACGGCGGTCAGGTCGCGGGTGATCCGGCGCAGCGCGGCCAGCGAGGCGGACAGGCCCATGCCGCCGCCGAGGGCCACCACCTTCGGGGTCCCGCCGCGGGCCCTGCGGGTGGTGCCCAGGCGCCGCAGTCTGCGGGTGCGGACGGTCACTCGCGTCCCATGTCCCGGTGCACGACGACGGTCTCGACGCCCTCCGCGGCCAGCCGGGCGGCCAGCTTCTCGGACATGGCCACGCTGCGGTGCTTGCCGCCGGTGCAGCCGACCGCGACGGTCACGTAGCGCTTGCCCTCGCGGCGGTAGCCGGCGGCGATGAGCTGGAGCAGTTCGGCGTAGCGGTCCAGGAACTCCTTGGCGCCGGGCTGGTTGAAGACGTACTGGGCGACCTCCTCGTTGAGGCCGGTGTACGGCCGCAGCCCCGGCACCCAGTGCGGGTTGGGCAGGAAGCGGCAGTCGACGACGAGGTCGGCGTCGACGGGGAGGCCGTACTTGTAGCCGAAGGACATCACCGTCGCCCGCAGTTCGGGCTCCTCCTCGCCGGCGAACTGGGCGTCGAGCTTGGCCCGCAGCTCGTGGACGTTGAGGGCGGAGGTGTCGATGACCAGGTCGGCGTCGCCGCGCAGCTCGCGCAGCAGGTCGCGCTCGGCGGCGATGCCGTCCACGATGCGCCCGTCGCCCTGGAGCGGGTGGGGGCGGCGCACCGATTCGAAGCGGCGCACCAGGGCGTCGTCGGACGCCTCGAGGAAGACGATCCGGCGGGTGACGTTCTTGGCGTCGAGGTCGGCGAGGGACTCGCGCAGGTTGTCGAAGAAGCGGCGGCCGCGGACGTCGACGACGACGGCGATCTTCGCCACGTTGCCCTGCGAGCGGGCGCCGAGGTCGACCATGGTCGGGATCAGGGCGGGCGGCAGGTTGTCCACCACGAACCAGCCCAAGTCCTCCAGGCACTTGGCGGCGGTGCTCCGTCCGGCGCCGGACATGCCGGAGATGATCACCAGTTCGGGGATGGCGGCGACGCCGTCGCCTCCGTTCCCCGCGGTGTCCGCCACCGCGCCCGTACCCGTGCCCACCTGCGCTCCGTCTCCCGTGTGCTCGTTCATCGCGCTCTCCCCCGCCCACCTGTGGCGTTCCGCCTGTCGATCACCGGTGCCCTACCGGTCTTCCCGGTCTTCCAGGATCTCACCCGTGGCGGTGTTCACCGCCGGAGCGGCCGGGGCCGCCTGTGCCAGGGCCGCGGCGACGGCCTCGGCGGTCTTGCGTCCGACGCCCGGGACCTCGCAGATCTGCTCGACGGTGGCGGCGCGCAGCCGCTTGACCGAGCCGAAGTGCTTGACCAGGGCCTGCTTGCGTGCCTCCCCGAGGCCGTGGACGGCGTCCAGCGGGCTCGCCTTCATCGCCCGCGACCGCTTGCCGCGCTGGTAGCGGATGGCGAAGCGGTGCGCCTCGTCGCGGACCCGCTGGAGCATGTACAGGCCCTCGCTGGTCCGGGGCAGGACCACCGGGTCGTCCTCGCCCGGCAGCCACACCTCCTCCAGGCGCTTGGCCAGCCCGCACACGGCCACGTCGTCGATCCCCAGCTCGTCCAGGGCCCGCCGCGCGGCGGCGACCTGCGGCTGCCCGCCGTCGACCACGACCAGCTGCGGCGGGTAGGCGAACTTCGGCGGCCGGTTCCCGCCCCGCTCCTCGGCCGGGGCCGGCCCGTCCGGTCCGTCCGGCCCGTCCCCGAGCCCTCCGGCCCCGGGGCCCTCCGTTCCGGGTCCCTCGTCCCCGGGGGCCTCCCCGGTGGCCCACTCGCCGGTGCGCTGCCTCTCCTGGAGGTAGCGGCGGAAGCGGCGGGACACCACCTCGTGCATGGAGCGGACGTCGTCCTGGCCGGCGAAGCCCCTGATCTGGAAGCGGCGGTACTCGCTCTTGCGTGCCAGACCGTCCTCGAAGACCACCATCGAGGCCACCACGTCCTCGCCCTGGAGGTGGGAGACGTCGAAGCACTCGATGCGCAGCGGGGCCGAGTCCAGCCCGAGGGCCTCGGCGATCTCCTCCAGCGCGCGGGAGCGGGTGGTCAGGTCGGAGGCGCGCTTGGTCTTGTGCAGGGCCAGGGCCTGCTGGGCGTTGCGCCGCACCGTCTCCATCAGGGCGCGCTTGTCGCCGCGCCGCGGCACGCGCAGGTCCACGGCCGCGCCGCGCCGGCCCGCCAGCCACTCCGTGAGCGGCTCCACCGGGTCGGGCAGGGCGGGGACCAGGACCTCCCTGGGGACGGCGTCGCCGCTCTCCTCGCCGTAGAGCTGCTGGAGGGCGTGCTCGACCAGGCCGGCGGCGGTGACCTCCTCCACCTTGTCGGTGACCCAGCCGCGCTGGCCGCGCACCCGGCCGCCGCGGACGTGGAAGATCTGGACGGCCGCCTCCAGTTCGTCCTCGGCGACCGCGACCAGGTCGGCGTCGGTGGCGTCGGTCAGGACGACGGCGTTCTTCTCCATCGCCCGCCTCAGCGCCTCCATGTCGTCGCGCAGCCGTGCGGCCCTCTCGTACTCCATCTCCTCGGCGGCCCGGTGCATCTCCTGCTCCAGGCGGCGCAGGTGGGCGCCCGTGCGCCCGGCCATGAAGTCGCAGAACTCCTCGGCCAGCCGCCGGTGCTCCTCGGCGTCGACCCGGCCGACGCAGGGCGCCGAGCACTTGCCGATGTAGCCGAGCAGGCAGGGGCGGCCGATCTGGGCGGAGCGCCTGAAGACCCCGGCCGAGCAGGTGCGCACCGGGAAGACGCGCAGCATCAGGTCGACGGTCTCGCGGATCGCCCAGGCGTGCGCGTACGGCCCGAAGTAGCGCACGCCCTTCTTCCTGGGCCCGCGCATCACCTGCACGCGCGGGAACTCCTCGTTCATCGTCACCGCGAGGGAGGGGTAGCTCTTGTCGTCGCGGTACTTGACGTTGAAGCGCGGGTCGAACTCCTTGATCCAGGAGTACTCCAGCTGGAGCGCCTCGACCTCGGTGGAGACCACCGTCCACTCCACGGAGGCGGCCGTGGTGACCATGGTGCGGGTGCGCGGATGGAGGCCCGCCAGGTCCTGGAAGTAGTTGGCCAGGCGCTGGCGCAGGCTCTTCGCCTTCCCGACGTAGATCACCCGGCCGTGTTCGTCGCGGAACTTGTAGACCCCCGGGGAGTCGGGGATCTCTCCAGGCCTGGGGCGGTAGCTGGAGGGGTCTGCCATGGCGCCCACCTTACTGGCGGCGCACGACACGCAGGGCCGCCGGCGGCGGCGCGCCCCGCCGCCGCACGCCGCGCGGGGCCCGTCACCAGCCGCGCTCGCGCCACTCCGCCAGGTGCGGGCGCTCGGCGCCCAGGGTGGTGTCGGCGCCGTGGCCGGGGTAGACCCAGGTCTCGTCGGGGAGCTCGCCGAAGAGCTTGGCCTCCACGTCGTCCAGCAGGGCGGTGAACGCCTCGGCGTCGCCGTGGGTGTTGCCGACGCCGCCGGGGAAGAGGCAGTCGCCGGTGAACAGGTGCGGATGGCCGTGGGGGTCGTCGTAGACCAGGGCGATGGAGCCGGGGGTGTGACCCCTCAGGTGGCGGGCGGTGAGCGTGATGCGGCCGACGGTCACGGCGTCGCCGTCCTCCAGGGGCACGTCGGTGGGCACCGGGATGCCCTCGGCGTCGTAGCGCCCGGCGTAGGTGCGCGCGTCGGTGGCCTGGACGACGGTGTCGAGCGCCTGCCAGTGGTCGCCGTGCCGGTGGGTGGTGACGACCGCGCCGATGCCGTCCTCGCCGATGAGGCTCAGCAGGGTGTCGGGCTCGTTGGCCGCGTCGATCATGAGCTGTTCGCCGGTGGCGCGGCAGCGCAGCAGGTAGGCGTTGTTCTCCATGGGGCCGACCGCGACCTTGGAGATCACCAGGTCGGTCAGCTCGTGGACGTCCGGCGGACCGCCTACCGCGACTTTTCCTGTGTACGGCATGGGTTCTGCGACTCCTTCCGGGAGGGGGGCGCGGGCGGCGATCAGTGTGTCAGAGGGGCGGCAGCGCGGGCAGGACCGCTGCGGAAGCGGTGAGCCCGGTGCCGTCGGTGCGGCCCGTGAGCCAGCCGACGAGCGCGGTGGGCGGGCCGGCGACGGTCACCGCCTCCTCCCCCCGCCCGGCCTCCCGGCCCGTGCGCAGGACCCGGCCGTCCTCCACCCTCATCTCCACGGGTTCCACCCCGGGGTGCCCCGCGAACCGCCTGGCCATGTTCTCCAGCTCGCGGTCGGTGAAGGAGGCGGGCATGTCCCCCAGGCCGTAGCCGATGCCGAGGTCGACGTGGTGCAGCTCGACCTCGATCCGGCGGCGGAAGGGGAGGGAGGAGGCGAGGTCGGTGACGCCGTTGCGCAGTTCGACGGTGGCGCCCCACTGCTCGCCGGTGAGCCCGGCCATCGCCTCGTCCAGGCGGGCGGCGCTGGTGCGCAGGTCCTCCAGCTGGACCGCCAGGGGGCGGGGGGCGTCGCGCTCGATGTCGGCCTCGCGGGCCTCGGCGCTGAGGTACATGGGGCGGCCGGCCAGCACGTTGACCAGGGCGTCGGCGTTGCGGGCGAGGTGGGCGAGGACATGGCCGCGGGTCCAGCCCGGCAGCTTCGAGGGGGCGGCCAGGGCGGCGTCGTCCAGCTTCCGCAGGGCGGTCAGGAGGCGGTCGGTGGACTCCCGCAGGGCGGCGGTGTCGGCGACCGGATCGGCGGCGGGGCCGGCGGGGCCGGCGGCAGGCACAGTCATGATCCAAAGCTATCCCGACCACTCCTTCGGGTGAAGGAGGAGAGGAAGACCCGTAAATCGAATGCACGTGCTATAAGCTCGCGATGCGCCCCGGGCACGACACCACGGCGGCGCTACCCCATACCCTTGGGCAGGGGCTCCGGGCAGGCGTCCGGCCCCTACATCCCACACGAAAGGTGCCAATCGGCGTGGCCGACCGTCTCATCGTCCGTGGGGCTCGCGAGCACAATCTCAAGAACGTCTCGCTCGACCTCCCCCGCGACTCCCTCATCGTCTTCACCGGGCTGTCGGGGTCGGGCAAGTCCTCGCTCGCCTTCGACACCATCTTCGCCGAGGGGCAGCGTCGCTACGTGGAGTCGCTGTCCTCCTACGCCCGGCAGTTCCTGGGACAGATGGACAAGCCGGACGTGGACTTCATCGAGGGACTGTCCCCGGCGGTCTCCATCGACCAGAAGTCCACCTCCCGCAACCCCCGCTCGACGGTCGGCACCATCACGGAGGTCTACGACTACCTGCGGCTGCTGTTCGCGCGGGTCGGCAAGCCGCACTGCCCCGAGTGCGGGCGCCCGATCGCCCGGCAGTCCCCGCAGGCGATCGTGGACAAGGTGCTCTCGCTGACGGAGGGCAGCCGCTTCCAGGTCCTCTCCCCGCTGGTGCGCCAGCGCAAGGGCGAGTTCACCGACCTCTTCGCCGAGCTGCAGACCAAGGGCTACAGCCGCGCCCGGGTGGACGGCACCACGGTCCAGCTCTCCGACCCGCCGAAGCTGAAGAAGCAGGAGAAGCACACCATCGAGGTGGTCGTCGACCGCCTGACGGTCAAGGAGAGCGCCAAGCGGCGGCTGACCGACTCCGTCGAGACCGCGCTCGGCCTGTCCGGCGGCATGGTGATCCTCGACTTCGTCGACCTGGACGAGGACGACCCGCAGCGCGAGCGGATGTACTCCGAGCACCTGTACTGCCCCTACGACGACCTGTCGTTCGAGGAGCTGGAGCCGCGCTCGTTCTCCTTCAACTCCCCCTTCGGCGCCTGCCCGGAGTGCAGCGGCATCGGCACCCGCATGGAGGTGGACCCGGAGCTGGTCGTCCCCGACCCGGACAAGTCGCTGGACGAGGGCGCGATCCACCCCTGGTCGCACGGCCACAGCAAGGAGTACTTCGGGCGGCTGATCGGCGCCCTGGCCGACGCGCTCGGGTTCCGCACCGACATCCCCTTCAGCGGCCTGCCGCAGCGCGCGAGGAAGGCCCTGCTCAACGGCCACCGGACGCAGATCGAGGTCCGCTACCGCAACCGCTACGGGCGGGAGCGGTCGTACACCACGGCGTTCGAGGGCGCGGTCCCCTTCGTGCGGCGGCGGCACTCGGAGGCGGAGACGGACTCCAGCCGGGAGCGCTTCGAGGGCTACATGCGCGAGGTGCCCTGCCCCTCCTGCGAGGGCACGCGGCTCAAGCCGATCGTCCTGGCCGTGACGGTGCAGGGGAAGTCGATCGCGGAGATCTCCGCGATGTCGATCAGCGAGTGCGCCGACTTCCTGAGCGCCATGGAGCTCAGCGAGCGCGAGAAGGCCATCGCCGAGCGGGTTCTGAAGGAGGTCAACGAGCGGCTGCGGTTCCTGGTCGACGTCGGCCTGGACTACCTCTCCCTCAACCGCGCCGCCGGGACGCTCTCGGGCGGCGAGGCGCAGCGCATCCGGCTGGCGACCCAGATCGGCTCCGGCCTGGTGGGCGTGCTCTACGTGCTGGACGAGCCGTCCATCGGCCTGCACCAGCGCGACAACCACCGGCTGATCGAGACCCTGGTGCGGCTGCGGGACATGGGCAACACCCTGATCGTCGTCGAGCACGACGAGGACACCATCAAGACCTCCGACTGGGTGGTGGACATCGGTCCGGGCGCGGGCGAGCACGGCGGCGAGGTGGTGCACAGCGGTCCGCTGAAGGAACTGCTGGCCAACGAGGAGTCGGTGACCGGGCAGTACCTGTCGGGGCGGAGGGCCATCCCGACCCCGGAGAAGCGCCGCCCGGTGGACCGCAAGCGGGTGCTGACCGTCCGCGGCGCCAAGGAGAACAACCTGCGCAACATCGACGTGTCGTTCCCGCTGGGGGTGTTCACCGCGGTCACGGGCGTCTCCGGCTCGGGCAAGTCCACCCTGGTCAACGACATCCTCTACACCCACCTGGCCCGCGAGCTGAACGGCGCGAAGTCGGTGCCGGGGCGGCATGTGCGGGTGGAGGGCGACGAGAACGTGGACAAGGTCGTGCACGTCGACCAGTCCCCCATCGGCCGTACCCCCCGCTCCAATCCGGCCACGTACACGGGCGTCTTCGACCATGTGCGCCGGCTGTTCGCGGAGACGACGGAGGCGAAGGTCCGCGGCTACCTGCCGGGGCGCTTCTCCTTCAACGTCAAGGGCGGCCGCTGCGAGAACTGCTCCGGCGACGGCACGATCAAGATCGAGATGAACTTCCTGCCGGACGTGTACGTGCCGTGCGAGGTCTGCCACGGCGCGCGCTACAACCGGGAGACCCTGGAGGTGCACTACAAGGGCAAGTCCATCGCCGAGGTGCTGGACATGCCGATCGAGGAGGCGCTGGGGTTCTTCGAGGCGGTGCCCGCCATCGCCCGCCACCTGCGCACCCTCAACGACGTCGGTCTGGGCTACGTGCGGCTCGGCCAGCCCGCCACCACCCTCTCCGGCGGCGAGGCGCAGCGCGTGAAGCTCGCCTCGGAGCTCCAGAAGCGCTCCACCGGCCGTACGGTCTACGTCCTGGACGAGCCGACCACCGGTCTGCACTTCGAGGACATCAGCAAACTGATCGAGGTGCTGTCCGGGCTGGTGGACAAGGGCAACACGGTGATCGTCATCGAGCACAACCTCGATGTGGTCAAGACGGCGGACTGGGTCGTGGACATGGGCCCGGAGGGCGGCAGCGGCGGCGGCGCGGTCGTCGCCCAGGGCACCCCGGAGCAGGTCGCGGTGGTGCCGGAGAGCCACACCGGCAAGTTCCTCCAGGACGTCCTGCCGCTGAGGCCGTGAGCGGCCGAGAGGAGAACACGACCATGAGCGACAGCTCTCCCGGCTCCCCCGGCCGCCGTACCGTGCTGTGCGGCGTGGCCCTCACCGGGGCCGCGGGTCTCGGCCTGACCGCCTGCTCCGGCGGGAGCGGCGGGCGGGCCCCGGCGGTCCCGACCGCACCCGTGGACCTCGGCGCGGCCGACGCCGTACCGGTGGGCGGCGCCCGGCTGTACCGCGAGAAGAGACTGGTGGTCTCGCAGCCCTCCGAGGGCGAGTACAGGGCGTTCAGCGCGGTGTGCACCCACGCGGGCTGCGTGCTGACCTCGGTGAAGGAACTGGAGGCCGACTGCACCTGTCACGGCAGCCTCTTCGACACCACCAGCGGCGAGGTGCTGGCCGGTCCGGCGGGCGCGCCGCTGCCCTCGGTCCCGGTCAGGGTGGAGGACGGCAGACTCGTCGCCGGTCCCGGCGACTGAACACAGACGGTCCCGGCGACTGAACACAGACGGTCCCGGCGACTGAACACAGCCGGCCCCGGCGACTGAACACAGCCGGCCCCGGCTACCGGCGGCCCGCCCCCGCTGCGCTTCCACGCGTTCCCCGTGCGTCCGTTCGGTCCAACGGACGCACGGGGAACGCGTGTTGTTCCGGCGGTGTTCGCGCACGCCCTCTGGTGTAGACCGGTCGGCCTTGCCACCCTGTGGCGCTGGACGCGCAAAAAGCGCGCTCCCTCGCAGCGTCTGTGGGTGATGTCGTGTCACGAAGGTCGCAGAGCAGAAGATCCTCCGGACGGGCCTCGGTGTGCCTCGCCGCCCTCCTCGCGTTCGGGCTGGGATCGGCGCCACCGGTCGCCGCCGTCCCCGTAACCCCCGCCTCGCCCTCCCCGCCCGTACGCACCGCCACCACCGCCGGCACCACCACCGCCGGCATGGAGCTGTCCCGCACCGTACGGCCCGTGGCGCCCGGCACCACACTGACCTCGTTCGACCGGCTGGAGCCGGACAAGTGGCTGCGCGCCGACGCCCTCAGCGTCGATCTCGGCGGCGGCGCGCAGGTCGACTACCTGTCGGCGGGCACCGTCTCCGACCGCGCCACCGTCTCCGAACTGGCCACGGCGCACGACCCCGGCCCCGGGCGCCGCACCGTCGCCGCCTTCAACGCAGACTTCTTCGACATCAACGAAACCGGCGCCCCGCTCGGTCCGGGCCTGGACGACGGCGAGATCACCCACTCCCCCGCCCCCGGCGTCCATGAGGCGGCCGGTTTCGGCGCGGACGGCGCGGGCCGCATCCTCGGCCTGTACTTCGAGGGGACCCTCACCCTGCCCGGCGGGACCGAGCCGCTGGCCGCGTACAACGCCGCGAACGTCCCCGCCGACGGCATCGGCGCCTACGACGCCCGGTGGGGCCCGGCCGACCGCGCCCTGGCCGTGGACGGCGCGTCGCAGGTCGCCGAGGTCACCGTCGCCGCCGGCCGGGTCACCGGCGTGGACGACTCCCCCGGAGACGGACCGGTCCCCGAGGGCACGACCGTGCTGCTCGGCCGGGACGCGGGTGCGAAGGCCCTGGCCGCGCTGGCTCCGGGGGACGCGGTGAGCTGGGAGTACGGGCTGCGTACCGACGGGGGCGAGACGCCTCGCACCGCGGTCGGCGGCCGCGGCGTACTGGTCGAGGACGGCGAACCGCGGAACTGGGACGGACGGCCCAACAACACCGCCGCGCCCCGCACCGCCGTGGGCTTCTCCCGGGACGGCTCCACGATGCACGTGCTGACCGTGGACGGCCGCCAGGCGGCGTCCGGCGGCGTCACCCTCACCGAACTGGCGCTGATGATGGACGAGTTGGGCGCCCACAACGCGCTCAACCTCGACGGCGGCGGCTCCTCGACGCTGGTCGCCCGCGAGCCCGGCTCGGACACCCCGCAGGTGGAGAACAGCCCCTCCGACGGCTCCGAGCGGGAGGTCCCCAACGGTCTGGCCGTCACCGCCACCGACGGCAGCGGAAGCCTGGAGGGCTTCTGGGTGGAGACCGTCGCGGAACCGGCCGAGGCCCCCTCTGCGGACAATGTGCCCGGCGGCCATCCGGAGCGGGTCTTCCCCGGTCTGACCCGCGCGCTCACCGCGGCGGGGCACGACGAGACGTACGGCCCGGCGGACGGCCCGGCCGACGGCCCGGCGGCACGCCCGGCACGCCCGGCACGCCCGGCACGCCCGGACGCCCGCTGGCACAGTTCCCGCCCCGAGGTCGGCCGGGTGGACGGCGACGGCGTCTTCCACGCCCGCGCGTCCGGTACGGCCGATGTCGTCGCGCGCCGCGGCCACGCCCGCGGCTCCACCACCCTGACGGTGCTGGGCCCGCTGGAGCGGATCGCCCCGTCCCGGGAGCGGGTCGGGCTCCCCGGCCCCGGCGTCGAGGCGCACTTCGGATTCACCGGCTTCGACGCCGAGGGACGCAGCGCCCCCGTGGAGCCGTCGGACGTGGCGCTCGACTACGACCGCTCGCTCTTCCGCATCGACCCCGACCCGGCGCGCGGCGGCTTCACCGTCGCCGCCACCGACGGCACCGAGTCCGCCTCCGGGCTGGTCAGGGCGACCGTCGCGGGGAAGAAGACGGTCCTGGCCGTCACCGTGGGCCTGACGGACCGCACGGTGGCGCACTTCGACGACGCCGGGCAGTGGACCTTCAGCGCCGCACGCGCCTCCGGTTCCCTGGCCGCCGATCCCGCCGGGCACGACGGCACCGGGCTGCGGATGGAGTACGACTTCACGCAGTCCACCGCGACCCGCGCGGCCTACGCCAACCCCCCGCTGCGGATCCCCGTCCCCGGCCAGCCCCAGAGCTTCACCCTGTGGCTCAGGGGCGACGGACACGGCGCCTGGCCCTCGCTCCACCTCACCGACGCCGCCGGCACCTCGCAGATACTGCGCGGCCCGCACGTCACCTGGACCGGCTGGCGGCAGATCACCTTCGAGGTGCCCGAGGGCGTCGCCCATCCGCTGGAGGTCCGGCGGTTCTACCTGGCCGAGACCCGGCCCGGCGAGCTGTACCGCGGCGAGGTCGTCCTGGACGGGCTGACCGCCCGGACCCCGCCGGACGTCGCCCTGCCGGCCGCCGGCCCCCACCGGGACCCGCTGATCTCGACGGCCGCCGGCACGGCCGGGCGCGACTGGCGGTTCGCGGTGGTCTCCGACGCCCAGTTCGTCGCCCGCGATCCGGACGGCGAGGCGGTGCGCAAGGCCCGGCGCACCCTGCGGGAGGTGAGGGCGGCCCGGCCCGACTTCGCCGTGGTGAACGGGGACTGGGTGGACGAGGGCTCGCCCGGGGACCTCGCCTTCGCCCGGCGGGTGCTCGACGAGGAGCTGGGCGACGAGGTGCCCTGGTACTACGTGCCGGGCAACCACGAGGTGATGGGCGGTTCCATCGGGAACTTCCGCGCTGAGTTCGGCGACGCCCACCGCTCCTTCGACCACGAGGGCACGCGCTTCATCACCCTCGACACCTCCTCGCTGACCCTGCGCGGCGGCGGCTGGGAGCAGATCCGGATGCTGCGGGAGCGGCTGGACGCCGCCGCGCGGGACGAGGGGATCGGCTCGGTCGTGGTGCTGGCGCACGTACCGCCGCGCGATCCGACCCCGCAGCAGGGCAGCCGGCTGACCGACCGGCTGGAGGCGGACCTCCTGGAGGACTGGCTCGGCGACTTCCGCCGCCGCACCGGCAAGGGTGCGGCGTTCATCGGGGCGCACGCCGGTGTCTTCCACGCCTCCCGGGTGGACGGCGTGCCGTACCTGGTCAACGGCAACGCGGGCAAGGCGCCGGCCGCGCCCGCGGGCGAGGGCGGCTTCAGCGGCTGGTCGCTGGTCGGGGTCGACAAGGGCTCCGGCCGGGACTGGATCTCGGTCCAGACCCGCGCCCATGTGGACGGGCTCTCGCTGACCGCGCCCGGTTCCGTGGCGGCGGGCGGCGCGCCGGGCAGGGTCTTCGCGGCGGTCGTCCAGGGCGGCGGGAGCTCGGCGCGTACGGTGCCGGTGGGCTGGCCGCTGAGCGCGGACTGGACCGGCTCGCGGGGCCTGTGCACCGGGGACGCGGAGCGGGCGCGGGCCCGGGCGGGCTGCGTCGCCCACCTCGACCCGGTGGCCGGGACCCTGACGGGGCTGCGGCCGGGAACGGTGACCGTGGCGGTGTCCGTCAGCGGTGAGCGGCGGGAGCAGCGGGTCGCGGTGGTGCGGTGACGCGCGGCGGCGGTACGGCCGGGCGCGGGGCCCGGCCGTACCGCCGCTTCGGGAGGGCCTGCTCAGTCGCGCGGCGCGGCCTGCTCCTCCTCGCGCAGCAGCTTCCGGGAAGCGCGCAGGCTGGTGATCGTCGTGACGACCAGGACACCGCAGATGACGGCCAGCGACACCGGGGTGGAGATCTCCGGGACGTGCACGCCCTGCTCGTGGAGGGCGTGCAGCACCAGCTTGACGCCGATGAATCCGAGGATGATCGACAGCCCGTAGGACAGGTGGACCAGCCTCTTGAGCAGTCCGCCGATGAGGAAGTAGAGCTGGCGCAGGCCCATCAGGGCGAAGGCGTTGGCGGTGAAGACGATGTACGGGTCCTGGGTCAGACCGAAGATCGCCGGGATGGAGTCCAGGGCGAACAGCAGGTCGGTGCTGCCGATGGCCAGCATGACGATCAGCATCGGCGTCATCAGCCGCTTGCCGTTCTCGACCACGAACAGCTTGGTGCCGTGGTACTGGGAGGTGGAGGGGAAGCGCCGCTCGACCATCTTCAGCAGGCGGTTCTCCTCGTACGCCTCGTCCTCGTGCCCCTCGGCCTCGGCGCGGGCCTCGCGCACCAGCTTCCAGGCCGTCCAGATGAGGAAGCCGCCGAAGATGAAGAAGATCCAGGAGAAGGCGGAGATCAGCGCGGCGCCGGCCGCGATGAAGATCGCGCGCATCACCAGTGCGATGAGCACTCCGATCATCAGCACGCGCTGCTGGTAGATGCTGGGCACCGCGAACTTCGCCATGATCAGGACGAAGACGAAGAGGTTGTCGACGCTGAGCGACTTCTCGGTGATGTAGCCCGCGGCGAACTCGCTCGCCGCCCGCCCCTCCCCGGCGGCGTACAGCCCGATGCCGAACAGGATCGCCAGGACGACCCAGACGATCGTCCAGGTACCGGCCTCCTTGATGGAGACCTCGTGCGGCTTGCGTCCGCCGATGAAGAAGTCGACGGCGATGAGGGCGCACAGACCGACGATGGTCAGCACCCAGGTGGTCGTGGAAACATCCATACGGGAATCCTCCGGCTCCGGTTGCCGGAGGTCTCCTCCGCCCGGGACCCGACGGGTCCGCGGGCCGACGCCCCGGGACCGGTCACACCCGGCCCGTACTGACGGGAACGCCGCACACGGGAGTACTCCCCTCCGCTCAAGGAAGAGTAAAGCAGAGCCAAGGAAAGGCAAAGCCGGGGGTCTTCGAAGCCCGCCCCGTCAGCGGCCGTACCTCCGGCGGGCCTCGGCCACCTGCCCCAGCACCCTGGGCAGGATCCGGCTGCCCCCGGGCACCAGGGGCGGCTCGTACGTCCACGCGTGGCCGACCCAGGGGTCGGCGAGGTGGTCGTCGGACACGGGGGTGATCCTCAGCAGCGACCGCCACAGCGGATCGAGCACCGGGCCGTACTCCCGCGCCTCCTCCCGGTCGGCGACCATCATCAGGTGGACCCCGACGGACGGCCCCTCGTCCGCGAGGTAGCGCAGCCCGGTGACGGCGCGGTCGTCGAAGCCGTGCGGGAAGTCGTGGACGATCAGCAGCTGCTCGGCGGTGTCCACGTCCGGCGGGAGCGCGTCGGTGGCGCCGGTGCGCACCGCCATCTGCACCAGGTCGACACGGCGGGTCAGCCCGGCGAGCACCGAGGCGACCCCCTGCGGGCCCGTGGCGGGCGGCTCGCGCAGCGCTCCGGACTCCGACAGCGGGGCCAGGGCGGGCGCGGCGGCGCCGGTGGGGTCGAGCGCGTGCACGGTGAAGTCGCCGACCGGGTGGACGGCCAGCAGCCGGCCTGCGACGGCGGTGGCCAGCTCGCCCGCCAGGCGGCGCGTCTCGTGCGGGTCGGCCGTGAGGGAGGCAGCCGAACGGGTGCGCCCGGCGTCGATCCACAGCCCGCGCTCCAGCGGCAGCCGCACCAGCATGGGGATGCGCAGGCCGCTGTGCTCGGGAAGGCCGAGATCGCCCAGGCGCACCGCCATCGGTGTCTCCATGGGCACCTGGTACGTGTGCCAGACGGGGCTGTCCCAGCGGGCGAAGGCGGGCGGCAGGGCCGGCTCGACGACCTCGGACTCGGCGGTGAGCTGGGCGAGATCGCGCTCGAGGGCGGCCCGGGCCCGGTCGGCGAGCTGGGCGTGGCGCTCCCGGGCGCGGGCGCGGGCCGTGTCCGCGGCGGCGCCGATCCGCGAGCGCGGGTCGGCCAGCGCCTTGTCCAGCTCCTGTTCCAGGCGGGAGTCGGCGAAGTCGACCGCGCTGCGGTAGGCGGCGGTGGTGCGGGCCAGATCCTCGAACATGCCCCAGACCTGGTTGTAGAGCCGCTCCTCCATGCTCCAGCCCGCGGCGTCGCCCGCGACGGGCTGACCGGGCTGAGCGGGCGGCGGGGGCGGAGGAGAGGGCGCGGCCGCCGTACGGGCCGCTCGGCGGGGGTGGCGGTAGTCCAC
>NZ_JBKJFM010000103.1:0-22717 GCF_046614825.1 Streptomyces nanhaiensis | reverse complement strand
CGGCGCGCGCCGGTCAGGGCGGCGGAGCGGCAGGCGGAGCGGCAGGCGGAGCGGCAGGCGGAGCGGCCGAAGCCTCGGCCAGCGCCGCGCCGAGCACGGCCGGCGCCTCGGCCAGCGAGGGCCCGTACCAGGTCAGGTGCCGTCCGCTGACGAGGGCCGCGGGCAGACCGGGGAACGCCTCGGGGCCGTCGCCGGCGGTGAAGCGGTACGGCTCGTCGGGCAGCACCACGAGGTCGGCCCGCCCCGGCTCGTTCAGCTCCCCGATCCCGACGCGCGGATAGCGCTCGGCGTGACCGGCGTAGGCGTTGCGCACACCGAGGCGGGCCAGGATGTCGCCCGCGAAGGTGTCCCGGCCCAGCACCATCCACGGCCGCCGCCAGACGGGCACCACGGCGGTGGCGCCGACGGCGGGCCGCACCGCGCTCCAGACCTCCTCGGCCTCGTCCAGCCAGGCGGGCCGGGGCAGCCCGCATCCGGCGGTGAGCACCCGTTCCAGCTCGGCGAACGCCTGCGGGAGCGTGCGGACCTCGGTGACCAGCACCTCGATGCCCGCGCCCCGCAGGGCGGCGAGGTCGGCGGGGCGGTTCTCCTCCTCGTTGGCGACGACCAGATCGGGGCGGAGGGCCGCGATCCGATCCAGGTCGGGGTTCTTGGTGCCCCGCACCCGCACCACGTCCAGACCGGGCGGATGGCTGCACCAGTCGGTGGCCCCGACCAGCAGTTCCGGCCCGGTGGCGGCGACGGCCTCGGTCAGGGACGGCACCAGCGAGACGACCCGGCGGACGGTGCCGGTCACGGCCGTACCGCCACCGTCGGCTCGTGCCGCACTGGGAAGGCGACGGAGCGTGCGATGAAGCACACCGCCCCGACCTCGCCGTGCAGGGCCAGGGCCTTCTCCCGCATCGGCTCCTCGGCCACGGACACCTC
The DNA here is from genome assembly GCF_046614825.1 of Streptomyces nanhaiensis. NCBI lineage: Bacteria > Bacillati > Actinomycetota > Actinomycetes > Kitasatosporales > Streptomycetaceae > Streptomyces > Streptomyces nanhaiensis. Next base: position 21,790 of record NZ_JBKJFM010000103.1, on the reverse strand, counting down.
GGGCCGCAGCACCACCTCGGTGAACCGTCCGCCGCCCCCGGCGCCGTCCATGGTCATGGTGCCCACGGGACGGTCGGTGTAGCCGGTGACCACCACGCCCGCGGTCGCGCACAGGTGCAGGTACCACAGCAGATGGCACTGGGAGAGGGAGGAGACCAGCAGCTCCTCGGGGTTCCAGCGGGCCGGGTCGCCGCGGAAGGCGGGATCGGCGGAGCCGGGCAGGGGCGCTCTGCCGCCGGCCAGGACCTCGTGGTCCCGGCTGTACGCCCGGTAGTCCCGCGTCCCGGCTCCGAGGTTCCCGGTCCACTGCAGGGTGAGTTCGTAGCGGTGGGTGGCTGCCATGCGGCCACCCTAGGCCCGGCCGTCCCGGCGCGGGGCCCCACTGTCCGACCGGTGCGGCATGATCGGTGCGTGACCACGCGACGCACGATGCTCCTCGACACCGCTTCCCTGTACTTCCGTGCCCACTTCGGGGTCCCCGAGTCGGTCAGGGCACCCGACGGCACGCCGGTCAACGCGGTGCGCGGGCTGCTGGACTTCATCGCCCGCCTGGTGCGCGACCACCGCCCCGACGACCTGGTGGCCTGCATGGACAACGACTGGCGGCCTCGGTGGCGGGTCGAGCTGATCCCGTCCTACAAGGCGCACCGGGTGGTGGAGGAGTCCGATCGGGGTCCGGACGCCGAAGAGGTGCCCGACACCCTCTCCCCGCAGATCCCGGTGATCGAGGAGGTGCTGGACGCGGTCGGCATCGCCCGGGTCGGCGCGGACGGCTACGAGGCCGACGACGTCATCGGCACCCTCGTCCGCCGGTCCGGCGGCCCGGTGGACGTCGTCACCGGCGACCGCGACCTGTTCCAGCTCGTCGACGACGCACGCGGGGTGCGGGTGCTCTACCCCGTCAAGGGCATGGGCGACCCCATGGTCGTCGACGAGGCCGCCCTGCGGGAGAAGTACGGCGTGGCCGGCGGGGCGGCGTACGCGGACCTGGCCCTGCTGCGCGGCGACCCGAGCGACGGGCTTCCTGGCGTGGCCGGCGTCGGCGAGAAGACCGCGGCCCGGCTGCTGGAGGCGTACGGCGACCTGGACGGCATCCTGGCCGCCGTCGGCGACCCCTCCTCCGCTCTGACGCCCGCGCAGCGGCGGAGGCTGGAGGCGGCGCGGGAGTACCTGGCCGTGGCGCCGAAGGTGGTGCGGGTGGCCGGGGACGTGGCGCTGCCGGAGTTCGACCCGGCGCTTCCGGCCGAGCCGCTGCACGCCCGGGAGCTGGAGGAGCTGGCCGGGCGGTGGGGACTGGGCGGATCGCTGCGGCGGCTGCTGGACGCCCTGGCGGAGTGAGCTGCCGGGCGACCGGGCCGGGAGCGTGCTCGCGAGGCAGCGCCCCGTGCCGGTGCGTCAGCCGACGGAGGTGTACGCCACCACGCCGCGCACGACCTTCTCGGACGCCTTGCGGGCGTTGCGCGCCACCGTGCCGCCCTCGGGAGCCGCCGCGGCGATCTGGCCGAGCACGTCGACCAGTTGCTTGCACCAGCGCACGAAGTCGCCGGCGGGCATCTCGGCCTCCCGCAGCACCGAGTCCAGGCTGTCGCCCTCCGCCCAGCGGTAGGCGGCCCAGGCGAAGCCGAGGTCGGGCTCGCGCTGGCCCACGCCCTCGGACTGGTTGATCCGGTGCTCCTCCTCCAGGGCGTCCAGCCGGCCCCAGATGCGGACCATCTCGCCCAGCGCCTCCTTGGCCTTCCCTCCGGGCAGCACCGGCTGCAGTGCGTCGTCGGAGGAGCGCGCCTCGTACACCAGGGCCGAGGCGCAGGCGGCCAGTTCGGTCGGGGACAGCCCCTCCCAGACGCCCTCGCGCAGGCACTCGCTCGCCAGCAGGTCCAGCTCCCCGTAGAGCCGGGCCAGCCGTCGGCCGTCGTCGGTCACCTCGTCGCCGCGCAGGTAGCCCAGGTCGGTGAGGAGTGCGTAGACGCGGTCGAAGGTGCGGGCGATGGTGTTGGTGCGGCCCTCGATGCGGCGTTCCAGTTGCCGGGTGTCGCGCTTGAGGCGGTGGTAGCGCTCCGCCCAGCGGGCGTGCGCCTCGCGCTCGTCGCAGCCGTGGCAGGGGTGGGCGCGGATGGCCTTGCGCAGCCGTGCGATCTCGGTGTCGTCGGCGGCCTCCGAGCGCTGCCTGCGGCGGGTGCGCCCCGGCTCGTGATGGCCTGCCCTGGTGCGCAGCGCGGAGGCCAGGTCCCGGCGGGACTGCGGGCTGCGCGGATTGAACGACTTGGGGATCCGCATCCGCTCCAGCGGCTCGACGGGCACGGGGAAGTCCATCGAGGCCAGCCGCTTGACCTGCCGGGCGGCGGTCAGCACCAGCGGGCGGGGGCCGTCGTGGTGGTCCCAGCCGCGGTGTCCGTGGCTGCGCCCGGCCGGGACGCCCGGGTCCAGTACGAGCGCCAGACCGGCGAACTTGCCGGTGGGCACGTGGATCACGTCGCCAGGCCGCAGCTTCTCCAGCGAGTCGGCCGCGGCCGCGCGCTGCTGGAGGGCGCCCTGGCGGGCCAGTTCGGTCTCACGGTCCTTCAGTTCGCGCCGCAGCCGCGCGTACTCCTCGAAGTCCCCCAGGTGACAGGTCATCGCCTCGCGGTAGCCCTCCAGGCCCTCCTCGTTGCGCTGGACCCTCCGGGAGATGCCGACGACCGCGCGGTCGGCCTGGAACTGCGCGAAGGACGTCTCCAGCAGTTCGCGCGAGCGGTGCCGCCCGAACTGCGAGACCAGGTTGACCGCCATGTTGTACGACGGGCGGAAGGAGGAGCGCAGCGGGTAGGTGCGGGTGCCGGCGAGCCCGGCCAGGGCGCCCGGGTCCATGCCGCGCTGCCACAGCACCACCGCGTGGCCCTCGACGTCGATGCCGCGCCGTCCGGCGCGGCCGGTGAGCTGGGTGTACTCGCCGGGGGTGATGTCGACGTGCTGCTCGCCGTTCCACTTGACCAGCTTCTCCAGCACCACCGACCGGGCGGGCATGTTGATGCCCAGGGCGAGGGTCTCGGTGGCGAAGACGGCCTTGACCAGGCCGCGGACGAACAGCTCCTCCACGACCTCCTTGAAGGTCGGCAGCATGCCCGCGTGGTGCGCGGCGATGCCCCGCTCCAGGCCCTCCAGCCACTCGAAGTAGCCGAGCACGTGCAGGTCCTCGTCGGGGATGGAGGCGGTGCGCTCCTCCACCAGCTCGCGCACCCGCGCCCGTTCCCCGGCGTCGTTCAGCCGCAGTCCGGCGTACAGGCACTGCTGCACGGCCGCCTCGCAGCCGGCGCGGCTGAAGATGAAGGTGATCGCCGGGAGCAGTCCCTGGGAGTCGAGCTGGTCGATCACCTCGGGGCGGCTGGGCGTCCAGATCCGGCTGCGCTGGCGCCGCTCGCGCTCCCGGTCGGCCTCGCGCACCGGCTTGCCCCGGCGCCGGTCGCGGAAGGCGGGCAGGCGGCTGTTCTCCAACTGGGCCATGCGCAGCAGGTCCGGGTTGACCTCGCGCCGGCCGTTCTTCTCCTCGAACAGGTCGTACATCCGCCGCCCGGCCAGCACGTGCTGCCACAGCGGCACGGGCCGGTGCTCGGAGACGATCACCTCGGTGTCGCCGCGGACGGTGTCCAGCCAGTCCCCGAACTCCTCGGCGTTGGAGACGGTCGCCGACAGGGACACCAGCGTCACCGACTCGGGGAGGTGGATGATGACCTCCTCCCAGACCGCGCCGCGGAACCGGTCGGAGAGGTAGTGCACCTCGTCCATCACCACGTAGCCCAGGCCCGCGAGCGCCTGCGAGCCGGCGTAGAGCATGTTCCGCAGGACCTCGGTGGTCATCACGACCACCGGTGCGCCGGAGTTGATGCTGTTGTCGCCCGTCAGCAGGCCGACCCGCTGCGCGCCGTGGCGTTTGACCAGGTCGTTGTACTTCTGGTTGGACAGCGCCTTGATGGGCGTGGTGTAGAAGCACTTGCGGCCCCGGGCGAGGGCCAGGTGGACGGCGAACTCGCCCACGATCGTCTTGCCGGATCCGGTGGGCGCGGCGACCAGTACGCCCTTGCCGGCCTCCAGTGCCCTGCACGCCTCGATCTGGAACGGGTCCAGTTCGAAGTCGTACATCTCGCGGAAGGGAGCCAGAGCGGTGGCCTGCTCGGCGGCGCGGACCCGGGCGGCGGCATAGCGCTCTGCTGGGGACATGTCCTCGGTCATCGTACTTACGAGCCTACCGGCCGTCGCCGACAGAACACCGGCCTTTACGGCCCGGCGGGCTCCGGCGCCAGCACCCGTACCGCCCCCGGAACCGCCTCGACCGTGAGCGGCAGCGGTCCCAGCGGCTCGCCGTCGGCGTAGCCGGTCACCGTCTCCCCGGGCGTGGCGGCCTCCAGGGTCACCTTCGCCGCCCGGTGCACGGTGACGGCGGGGTGGGACAGGTGGGTGCCGCGGTAGACGCGCGGGAAGACCCGCAGCAGGGTGGTACGGGTGCACTCCCCCACCACCGTGACGTCCAGCAGGCCGTCGTCGAGGCGGGCGTCGGCGCAGATCCGCATGCCTCCCCCGTAGGAGGGGCCGTTCCCGACGGCGACCAGTGTCGCGTCGATCTCCAGCGGCGGGCCGTCGTCGAGCGTGACGCGGTACGGGACCGTCCGCAGCCCGGCCAGTTCGGCGAGCATCGCCACGTCGTAGCGCAGGCGCCCGGCGGGCCGGCGCATGCGGTTGGCGCGGTCGTTGACGCGGGAGTCGAAACCGGAGGCCAGCACGCTGCCGTACCAGCGTCCGCCGACCCGGCCGAGGTCGATGCGCCGGCTCCGCCCCTCCTTGAGCGTCCGCGCGATCACCCGCCCCGCCCCGGCCGGGTCGCGCACGGGCAGACCCAGCGCGCGGGCGATGTCGTTGCCTGTGCCGACCGCGACGACGCCCAGCGGTGTGCCGGTGCCCGCCACCGCCTGGAGGGCGAGGGAGGCCATGCCGTCCCCGCCGACGGCGACCAGCGCGCCGGTGCCGCCGCGTACGGCCTGCCGCGCCCGGGTGAGCGCGTCGTCGGCGTCCGCGCCGACGACCGTGCGCACCGAGAAGCCCGCCTCACGCAGGGCGCGTGCGGCGGGCTGGGCGGCTCCCGCACCGCGGCCGTGGCCGGCGGTGGGGTTGACGAACAGGGTGATCTCGCTGGTCACGCGCGGACCATACCGGCTCAGGTGGCGTCGTCGTAACCGTTGCGCCTGGCCGGGCCGTCCTCGGTGGTGCTCTCGGGCAGTGCGGAGGGGGCGTCGACGGACTCGATCGCGCCGACCTTCTCCGGGGTGTGATCGAGCGGGGACGCCTCGTCGTCGCTCAGTCCGGCGTAGGGGTCCTTGCGGCTGCGGCGGCGGTCGTTGAACAGGGAGATCCCGACGGCGATGAAGTACAGCAGCACGATCGGCGCGGCCAGGGCGCCCATGGTCAGCGGGTCGCCGCTGGGGGTGGCGACGGCGGCGAAGAGGGTGATGGAGACGACCATGGCCCGCCACCAGCCCAGCAGCCTGCGGCCGGTGAGGATGCCGCCGAAGTTCAGCATCACCAGTACCAGGGGCAGCTCGAAGGCCAGCCCGAAGACGATCACCATCCGCGTGATGATGTCGAGGAGCTCGTCCAGCGGGACGAGGTTGCCGGTGCCCTCGGGGGTGAACTCGATCAGGGTGGCGGCCATCGTCGGCAGGACGATGTAGGCGAGGTAGGCGCCGCCGAGGAAGAGCGGCACGCCGGCCGCGACGAAGGAGCGGGCGTACTTCTTCTCGTGGCTGTGCAGGCCGGGGGCGAGGAAGGCCCACAGCTGGTAGAGCCAGACCGGGCAGGCCAGCACCATGCCGGTGGTGAGCCCGACCTTGAGCATGAGGGTGAAGGGCGCGATCACACCGCTGATGGTGATCTCGGCACAGGCCTCGCCCTCCTCGGCGGCCCGGCCGAAGCCCGCGGTGCAGCCGACGGCGTCGCGGAGGGGATCGGTGAGGAAGTCGGCGATCTGCTTGTAGTACACCAGCCCGACGACGGTGACGGCCAGGATGGCCAGCACCGACTTCATCAGGCGGTTGCGCAGCTCCCGCAGGTGCTCCGCGAGTGGCATGCGCCCCTCGGGATCCCTCTGCGGCTTCCCCTGTCTGCGGGCGGACTTGAGCAACCCACGTCCTCGGTGTCAGTGGCGGTGTGCCGGGTGTCTGGGCTCGTGCGGCGCCTGGCCCGTCACCGGGCCCGGGCCCGGATCAGTTCTTGGTGGTCTGCTGGTCGGGCTCGGTCACCGGGCGGGAGCTGGTGACGTCGCCGGGCGCGGCCTGGATGGTCTTGGGCGCGGCCTGCTGGGCGGAGGCGTCCTGCTGGGCGGCCTCGGTCTCGCTCTCCTTCTTCATGGCCTTGGCCTCGCTCTTGAGGATGCGGGCCGACTTGCCGAGCGAACGGGCCATGTCGGGGAGCTTCTTGGCGCCGAACAGCAGCAGGACGACGAGGAGGATCAGTACGATCTCCATGGGCCTCAGATTGCCGATCATGTGCCACTACCTTCTCGCCGGGGCGGCGGTCTCCGTGCCTGCCCTACTGATTCGGACGGGCTTCCTCGTACTGGTGCGCTGGCAGCGATCGTAACCCCGGGGGGTGAACGCGGGGCAATGCCTCAGCGTCATCCCGGTGCCGGTCACGGACGCAGCGCGTACGCCGTCTTGAAGGGTACCGCCCCGGGGTCCGGACATGGAGGGGGCGACGCCAGACGGTGCCCCGGGGCACCCCGTCCGTACCCCGCCTGCAGCCGCCCGTGCCCGCTTCAGCGCTCGACGCGCGCCCGTGCGGCCAGGGGGGTCGCGGCCCGCTCCAGGTCCTCCGCGGCCCTGGCGACGCGCTCGCAGCCGTCGCCGACCGCGCGGGCGAAGCGCCGCACCTCCAGTCCCACCCGGACGGCGAGGACGCCGAGCACGGCGATTCCGCAGAAGGCGAGCGTGAGGAAGAACATGGGCCAGAGCATGGGGCGAGCGTAGTGGACGGCCGCGGCCGGAGCGGGGAGGCCCCGGCCGGGCGGGCCCGGGCTGCGCAGGTTCGGGCTGCGCAGATCCGGACCGGTGCTCAGTCGCCGTACGCCGCCAGCGCCGCCCGCGCCGCGTCCCGGGCGCTGTCGGCCAGTTCCCGCGGGGAGACGATCCGGCCGTCGCGGCCCAGCCGCAGGGCCAGGCGGCGCAGGGAGGCCGGGTCGGGGGCGCGCAGGGTGATGCGCAGACCGCCCTCGGGCAGTTCCTCGGCGCTGTCGTGCGGGTAGTACTCGGCGACCCAGCGCCCGCCCGGTCCCACCTCGATCACCACCTGCGGATCTTCGGCGGAGGGCTGGACCAGCCCTTCGGACAGGTCGCGCAGCTCCACCGGCGGGGGGTCGGAGGGCTCGTCCAGCAGCCTGATCTCGGCCACCCGGTCCAGCCGGAAGGTGCGGTGCGCCTCGGACAGGCGGCACCAGGCCTCGACGTAGGTGTGGCCGACGGCGAACAGTCGGATCGGGTCGATCTCGCGCTCGGTCAGGGTGTCCCGCGTCGGCGAGTAGTAGCGGATCCACAGCCGGCGGCGCTCGGCGATGGCCCGGTCGACGTCCGCGAAAACCCCGCCCTCGGACTCGAAGGTGACCGACAGCCGGGAGCTGGCCCCGGCGCTCTCGCCCGCCGCCGCCTCGATCTTGGCGGTGGCGCGCTGGAGGGCCTCGCGGTCGCCCTCGCGCAGCCCCGGCAGGGTGGCGACGGCCCGCGCGGCCACCAGCAGGGCGGTGGCCTCGTCGGCGGCCAGCCGCAGCGGCTCGCCGGTGCTGGAGCCCACCGCGTCGGCGTTGTGCCACCAGATGCGCTCGCCGTCGGTGTCGATGTCCAGCAGGTCCCCGCCGCGGAAGCTGGTGCCGCACATCGGCAGGACGTGGAGGTCGGAGATCAGCTCGTCGGTGGTGATGCCGAAGGCGCGGGCGACGTCCTCGACGCGGGCGCCGGGCCGCTCGCGCAGATACGTCACCAGGGACAGCATCCGGCGGGTCTGGTCGATGGCGTTGGTGGCCATGTCGGTGGTGCCTCTTCCCTCGCGTTCCCTCAAACCCTTGCCGGCCCCGTGCGGACCCGTGCGGTCCTGCTCCGGGCCCGTCGGCCCCCGGCGGGGCCCGTCATCCCTTGGCTACGGCGCGCAGCCGGTCCACCACGTCGGCCCGCAGCTCGGCGGGCTCCAGCACGACCACGTCCGGCCCGAACTCCACCAGCCAGGCGTCCAGCCCGTGGCCGTAGGGGATCTCCAGTTCGTCCCAGCCGTCCCCGGCCTCGCGCACCTCCGAGGCCCTGGCCCGCAGCGGGTAGCCGGCGCCCTGCCGCAGCCGGATGCGGGCGGTGGCGGTGGCGATCTCCCCCGCCCAGCGCTCGACGGTCTCGCGGACGGTGACGTGGTCGGGCACCTCGGCGGTGTAGGCACCGGCGCGGGAGCGCACCGGCCCGGTGATGCGCGAGAGCCGGAAGACCCGCTCGGCGCCCCGGTCGCGGTCGTGGCCCGCCAGGTACCAGTGGCCGCGCCAGCACTCCAGCGTCCACGGCTCCACGTGCCGGGTCTCGGGACGGGCGGCGTTGGACTTGCGGTAGGCGAAGGTGACCGGGCGCCGGTCGCGGCAGGCGAGCATCAGCGGTTCGAAGGCGGCCTCGCGCACGGGGATGCGCGGCTCCAGGGCGCTGTGGCCGGCGTACGGGTCGTCCGCGCCGGTGTCGGCCAGCGGCATCCCGGCGGCGCGCAGCTTCTGCAGGGCGCCGCTGGCGGCCCCGGCCAGCCGGGCCTGCTGCCAGACCTTGGCGGCCAGGGTGAGGGCGGCGGCCTCCTCGGCGTCCAGGACGACGGGCGGGAGGCGGTTGCTGTCGCGGCGGGCCTGGTAGGCGATCTCGCCCTCCAGGTTCTCCACCGTCTCGATCACCAGGCCGAGCTCGCGCAGATCGTCCTTGTCGCGCTCGAACATCCGGTTGAAGGCGTCCTCGCCGCCCCTGCCGGAACCCCCGCCGACCTCCAGGTACGCCTCGATCGACGCCCGCAGCTCGCGCTTGGTCAGCGGGCGCCGCGTCCCCAGCAGGCACAGCGCCAGATTCATCAGCCGCTCGGCCTTGGCAATGGCCATCGACGCCCTCTCTCGTACTTGTCCCGACCGTCGACCGTACCGCTCCGGACGGGCCCGGTACAAAGCCCGGGCCCCCGCCGTGCGGCGGGGGCCCGGGCCGGTGTTCCACCTGTCTCAGACGGAGACCAGATCGCAGACGAAGATGAGCGTCTCGCCCGGCTTGATCCGGCCGCCGGCGCCCCGGTCGCCGTACGCCATGTGGGGCGGGATGATCAGCTGGCGGCGCCCGCCGACCTTCATGCCCTGCACGCCCTGGTCCCAGCCGGAGATGACCTGGCCGACGCCGAGCTGGAAGCGCAGCGGGGTGCCGCGGTTCCAGCTCGCGTCGAACTCCTCACCGGTGGAGAAGGCGACGCCCACGTAGTGCACGGAGACGGTGTCGCCGGCCTTGGCGACCGGTCCGTCGCCCTCCCAGATGTCCTTGATCTCCAGGTCGGCCGGGGGCTCGCCGCCCGGGAAGTCGATCTCGGGCTTTTCGATGCTCACGAAATTGCTCCTACGAACTTTTCCATCGGTCAACCGGGCCAGTCTCGCAGACCCGGCGGGCCGCCGCCGTCGGAGATCGTCAGACCTTGCCGACGATGTCCACGACGAACACCAGCGTGTTCTCGGCCAGCTCCGACTGCGGGTTGCTTGCGTAGGCGAGGTCCGGCGGGATGACCAGGAGGACTCGGTCTCCGACCTTCTTGCCGACCAGGGCGTCGTCCCAGCCCTTGACGACCTTGCCGGTGCCGATCTGGAAGGCGGTGGCGCCGCCGTGGTCCCAGGAGGAGTCGAACTTCTTCCCGTCCTCCCACTTGACTCCGGTGTACTGGGCGATCAGGCCGTCGCCGGCCTTCACCTCGGGCCCGTCGCCCTCGATCAGCACCTGCTGCTTCAGCTTTCCGGGAGCCTTCTCGCCCTTGGGGACGGTGATGGTGGCGGCCTTCCGCTCGTTGGCCTTCACCTCGGGCATGCCCTCGCCCGTGGCCGCCTGCTCGCCCTCGGCCTCGGCCTCGGCGTCGGTCTTGGCGGAGGCGACGGCGTCGATCACCCAGACCATGCTGTCGGCCCCGTCGATTCCCAGCTGCGGGTTGATCGAGTCGCCCATGATCGCCTCGGCGGTGCCCTCGACCAGGACGCGGCTGCCGGCCCGCTCGCCGATCAGGGACCGGGTGACCGGCTCGGGGAGCCCCTGCGCCTCACCGAGACGGAGGACCTCCTGGCGGCGGGCGTCACCCTCGGAGGCGCCCTCGGGCTGCTGCTTCCAGGTGTTGATCAGCTCCTGGCCGTTGCTGGTCATCAGGATGTCGATGCGGACGAAGTCGCCCTCGGCGAGCTTGTCGCCCTTGCCCTCGGTGACCGTCCGCGTGGCGGCCTCGTCCGGGGCCTCGGCGTCCTCGGCGACGGTTACCTTGGGCTCCTCGCCGACCTTGCCGGAGACCTTCGTGGTGGCCTCGGAGGAGCCGTCGGAGCCATCGGACCCGTCGGAGCCGCACGCCGCGGTGAAGAGCATGGCAGGCACGACCAGTGCCGCGGCGACGCGGCGGCCGACCTTCGCCAGGGAGCGGGGGTGTGGGGGGCGTCCCCCTCGAGATTGCAGCATCAGTCCAACTCGCGGTGTAGGAGGTGTCCGGGCGTTCCGGGCGTGTCCGGCCACTCTACGGGCCGCCCGGCCCACCTCCCACAACTCGCGGAAGGACCGATTTCGTTCCCGGTCCCGGGACCGTGCCGGTGTGCCACGGCCCCGGGCACGCCCGCCGCCGGGCTCACATACCGGCGATGAGCTTCTCCACCCGCTCGTCCACCGAACGGAACGGGTCCTTGCACAGCACCGTGCGCTGGGCCTGGTCGTTCAGCTTCAGGTGCACCCAGTCGACCGTGAAGTCGCGGCGCTGCTCCTGGGCCCGGCGGATGAAGTCGCCGCGCAGCCGGGCACGGGTGGTCTGCGGCGGCACGGACTTGCCCTCGAAGATCTTGACGTCGTTGCAGATCCGGGCCGCCTGTCCCTTCCGCTCCAGCAGGTAGTACAGCCCGCGGCGACGGTGGATGTCGTGGTAGGCGAGGTCTATCTGGGCGATCCGGGGGTGGGACATGGTGATGTTGTTCTTGGCCCGGTACCGCTCGATGAGCTGGTACTTCATCACCCAGTCGATCTCGGTGTTGACCTTGTCGAGTTCCTGGGTGCGGACCGCCTCCAGGGTGCGGCCCCACAGCTCCAGCACCTGGTCCACCACGCCCGTGCGGATGCCCCGGCGCTCGCAGAAGTCGGCGGCCTTCTCGTAGTACTCCTGCTGCACCTCCAGCGCGGAGGCCTCGCGCCCGTTGGCCAGCCGGACCTTGCGCCGGCCGGTGATGTCGTGGCTGACCTCGCGGATCGCCCGGATCGGGTTCTCCAGGGTGAGGTCGCGCATGACCGTGCCGGCCTCGATCATGCGCAGCACCAGGTCGGTGGCGCCGACCTTGAGCAGCATGGTCGTCTCGGACATGTTGGAGTCGCCGACGATGACGTGGAGGCGGCGGTAGCGCTCGGCGTCGGCGTGCGGCTCGTCGCGGGTGTTGATGATCGGCCGGGACCGGGTGGTGGCCGAGCTGACGCCCTCCCAGATGTGCTCGGCGCGCTGGCTGACGCAGTAGACCGCGCCGCGCGGGGTCTGGAGCACCTTGCCGGCGCCGCAGATGAGCTGCCTGGTCACCAGGAACGGGATGAGGACGTCCGCCAGACGCGAGAACTCCCCGTGCCGGGCCACGAGGTAGTTCTCGTGGCAGCCGTAGGAGTTGCCCGCCGAGTCGGTGTTGTTCTTGAACAGGTAGACGTCGCCCGCGATGCCCTCCTCGTGGAGGCGTCGCTCGGCGTCGACGAGGAGTCCTTCGAGGATGCGCTCGCCGGCCTTGTCGTGGGTGACCAGCTCGGTCACGTTGTCGCACTCCGGAGTGGCGTACTCCGGATGCGATCCCACGTCGAGGTAGAGGCGGGCTCCGTTGCGGAGGAAGACGTTGCTGCTGCGGCCCCATGACACGACACGGCGGAAGAGGTACCGCGCCACTTCGTCAGGAGACAGGCGCCGCTGTCCCCGAAACGTACACGTGACGCCGTACTCGTTCTCCAGCCCGAAGATTCGGCGGTCCATGAATGAACTTTACGCCTGATGCCCGGTTTTGAAACCGGCTCCGGCACCCCCGTTCCGATCACTTTCCATCCGGGCGACGGCATCGGGGGACGGGGTGCGGACCGGGGCCGGGAGCCGGGCGGGAGCCGCCAGGACCCGCCCGGTGGCCAGCAGGACCAGCAGCGCGGCCAGGCCGCCCGCACCGGCGACGAGGAAGCCCGCCGGAGCCCCGCCCCACTCGATGACCGGGCCCACCACGGCCGTCCCCGCCGCGGCTCCGACGCCGAAGGACGTCACCAGCCAGGAGAACGCCTCCGTGACCGTGCCCGGCGGCGCGTGCCGGTCCACCACCACGAAGGCGCAGGCCAGCGCGGGGGCCAGGAAGAGCCCCGCGAGCCCGGTCAGGAAGGTCATCGCCACGGGGCCCGGCGCCAGCGCCAGCGGCAGGTAGCCGGCCGCCAGGGCGGCCACCAGGGCGCGCAGCCGGGCCTCGGGCTCCCCCGCCCAGGTCCGGGCTCCGTAGGCCAGGCCGCCGACCAGCGCGCCGGCGCCCAGCGCCGAGAGCAGGTAGCTGGAGATCAGTTCGTCGCCGTGGCCGTCGGCGTAGGCGACCGCGGCCACGGCGATCGTCCCCAGGGCGAGGCCGACGAAGAAGAACGAGCCCAGCAGGGCGAGCAGGCCGCCGGAGCGCAGGGCGCCCAGCCAGTGCGCCTCGCGCGGCTCGGAGCGCCAGCGGCGGGAGGGCGGCGAGACGACCACGGACAGGGCGCCGAGCACCCCCAGGGCGTTGATCACCAGCAGGGCCGCGGCCTCGCTCCAGAAGGCCACCAGCACCGTGACGGCCAGCGGTCCCAGGGTGAACATGACCTCCTGGGCCACCGCGTCCAGCGCGTAGGCGGCGTGCACCCGGTCGGGGTGCTTCAGGACGGACGGCCACAGGGCGCGCAGGCCGCCCTCCAGGGGCGGGGTGAACAGGCCGGCTGCGGCTACCGCCGCGTAGGCGACGGGCAGCGGCTCGATGCCGGTGAGGGCGAGGGCGGCCATGCCCAGACCGGAGAGCAGCGCGGCGGGCAGCATCACCCTCGGCTGGCCCCACAGGTCCACCGCACGGCCCAGCAGCGGCTGGCCGACGGCGTTGGACAGCCCGTAGACGGCCGACAGCGCGCCCGCCAGGGTGTAGCTGCCGCCTTCCGCTCGGGTGAACAGCACGATCGCCAGGGCGGCGGTGGCGTTCGGCAGCCGGCCGACCAGGGTGCCGGCGAGCAGCCGCGCGGCGTGCCTGGCGCGCAGCAGTTCGGCGTAGCCCGTCGCCATGGATCGTCTCCTCTTCCCCGGATTCCTCCGGCGACCCGAGAGTGTTACGTATAACCCGCTCCGTCATACGTACCATGAGTCAGCCCCCGGGTCCATGCCGGCCCCGGGGCCCGCACCGCCCGCCCGCACCGCCCGCCCGCACCGTCCGTCCGCTCCGGGAGCCAGCCAGTGCCCATCGACCGCCCCCGGCCCACGAGCCGGGACGTGGCGCGCGCCGCCGGGGTCTCGCAGGCGGCCGTCTCCCTGGTGCTGGGCGGCAAGTGGCGCGGCCGGGTCTCGCCGGGCAAGGCCGAGGCGGTGCGGGAGGCGGCACGGGAGCTGGGCTACCGGCCGAACCTGGCCGCGCGCAGCCTGCGGCTGGGACGCACCCGGACCGCGCTGCTGGTCGTCCCGGCGCTCACCAACGAGTTCTTCGCCCGGGTCCACGCGGGCGCCGCGCGGGTGGCCGCCGAGCACGGCTTCGGGGTGGTGCTCTACCCCTCGCCGGAGGGCGTCGGCCCGGCCCGGGACCCCTTCGACTCCGCCGGCGCCGCTCTCGACGGCGTGATCGCCTCCTCGATGGCCTCCGAGGCGCTGGCGGCCCTGCGCTCCGGCGGTGAGCTGCCCCTGGTGATGCTCGACAGCGGGCCGGAGAACACCCAGGCCGCGGCCACCGTCAACCTCGACATCGCCGACGGCATGCGGCAGGCGGTGGCGCATCTGCTGGAGCTGGGCCACCGCCGGGTGGCCCACATCGCCGCGGCGGTGGACTCCTGGACCTTCCGGGTGCGGGCCGCGGCACTGGCCGAGGCCCTGGCCGGGGCCGGCTGTCCGCCTCCGCCGACCTGGACGGCCGGTCTGGACGTGGCCGCCGCGGCGCGGGCCGCCGCACAGGCGCTGGCGGCGGTCCCCCGGCCGACCGCGCTGGTGTGCGACGACGACGTGCTCGCCGCGGGCGCGTGCAAGGCGGTGCGGCGGCTGGGACTGCGGGTGCCGCAGGACGTCTCGGTGACCGGCTTCGACGATCTGGCGCTCGCCCGGGCGGTCGAGCCGGAGCTGACGACGGTACGGCTGCCCGCCGAGGACGCGGGGGCGGCCGGAATGCGGGCTCTGCTGGCTGTCCTGGACGGCCGGGGGGAGGGCGCCGTCCTGGACGGCCGGACGCGGGAGGCCGGCGGCCCCGGATCCCCCGCCAGGGTGACCACCCTGCCGGTGCGGCTGACCGTGCGGGGCTCCACCGCCCCGCCCCCGGACGCGCCCGTGGGCCCCGGCGGGCGCTGAGCGCGGCCGGGGCCCACGGGACTGTCGACGGAGGCGGGGCGGGGGTGCGGGGGCTACTCCTCGGAGGCGGAGGACTCCCCCGAGGAGTCTCCGCCGGACGTCTCCCCCGCGGACGCGGAGGTACCGCCCTCCTCCAGCAGCCGGGAGAGCTGCCGGCCGAGCACCCGCTTGAACTTGCGCTGCTGGGGCCTGGTGCGGTCCAGGACGGCGACCTCGAGCTGGTCGGCGGTGAGGGTGCGCTCGCCGCCGTTGCTGTCCCGGCTCAGGGAACCCACCGCCAGTTCGAGGGCCTCGGCCAGGGTCATCCCGTCCCGGTGGCGCTGTTCGAGGTAGCTGCCGATCTGGTCGGAATTGCCGCCGACCGCCACCGAGCCGTGCTCGTCGACGATCGAGCCGTCGTGCGGCAGCCGGTAGATCTGGTCGTCCTCGGGGCCCTCCCCGACCTCGGCGACGATCAGCTCCACCTCGTACGGCTTCTCCGCCGCACTGGAGAAGATGGTGCCCAGGGTCTGGGCGTAGACGTTGGCCAGGCCCCTCGCGGTGACGTCCGTGCGGGCGTAGGTGTAGCCGCGCAGGTCGGCGTAGCGGACGCCGCCGATGCGCAGGTTCTCGAACTCGTTGTACTTGCCCACCGCCGCGAAGGCGATCCGGTCGTAGATCTCGCTGACCTTGTGCAGCGCCCGAGAGGGGTTCTCGGCGACGAACACGATGCCGTCGGCGTACTGCAACACGACCACGCTGCGACCGCGCGCGATGCCCTTGCGGGCGTACTCGGCGCGGTCCGCCATGGCCTGCTGGGGTGAGACATAGAACGGCGTCGACACCGGCTATCGGTCCCTTCCTGATCTAGAGCACAGGGGCCTGGGGCCCGTTGGGCGACTGGAGCCGGCCGTCGTGCACCGAGCGGGCGATCTCGGCGACCTCCTCCTCGGTGAGCCTGCGGAAGCCGTCCTCGGTGATCACCGTGACGACGGGGTAGATCCGGCGCACCAGGTCGGGTCCGCCGGTGGCGGAGTCGTCGTCGGCGGCGTCGTAGAGGGCCTGGACGACGACCGTGGCCGCCTGCTGCTCGCTGAGGTCGTCGCGGTGCAGCTTCTTGAGCGAGCCGCGCGCGAAGACCGAGCCGGAGCCGACCGCCGCGAAGCCCTGCTCCTCGGAGCGCCCGCCGGTCACGTCGTAGGAGAAGATGCGGCCCCTGTCCCGGTCCACGTCGTACCCGGCGAACAGCGGGATCACCGCCAGGCCCTGCATGGCCATGCCGAGATTGCCGCGGATCATCGTGGACAGGCGGTTGGCCTTGCCCTCCAGGGACAGCTGGGTGCCCTCGACCTTCTCGAAGTGCTCCAGCTCCAGCTGGAAGAGCCTGACCATCTCCACGGCGAGCCCGGCGGTCCCGGCGATGCCGACGGCGCTGTACTCGTCGGCCGGGAAGACCTTCTCGATGTCGCGCTGGGCGATCATGTTGCCCATCGTCGCGCGCCTGTCGCCGGCCAGCACCACGCCGCCGGGGAAGGTGACCGCGACGATCGTCGTGCCGTGCGGCGCCTCGACGGCGCCCTTCACGGGCGGGAGCGGGCGGTTGCCGGGGAGCTGCTCGGGCGCGTGCTCGGACAGGAAGTCCATGAACGAGGACGAGCCCGGCGTCAGGAAGGCAGCAGGCAGACGCCCTGTGCTACGGGTGTTGGCTTCCACACGTTTCCTTCCACCAGATCGTGAGACCGGATCTTGAGAATCCTGCACGGACCTTACCCGTGGCGGCGGATGTCATCCGTCCCGCACCCCCGCCGTCGCGGGGGTGCGGGACGGACGGGCACGCCTTACTCGCCGCCCTTCTGCACGAAGGAGCGCACGAAGTCCTCGGCGTTCTCCTCCAGCACGTCGTCGATCTCGTCCAGCACGGAGTCCACCTCGTCCGACAGCGCCTCCTGGCGCTCCTTGAGGTCCTCCGAGACCTGCGCGTCCTGCGCCTGCTCGTCGACCTCCTCGGTGGAGCGTGCCGCCTTCTGCTGACCGCCGCCGGTGTCCTTGGTCGCCATATACCTCACCCCGCTCGGTTGGACGGTACAAGATCAGACCCTACAAGCCGGGCCTGACATCGGCTCTTCCCGTGCCGGTGGCGCTTTCCTGCCGTACCACTGCCGTACCACTGCCGCGCCGCCGTCACAGACGTTCGGAAGCCATCTCCATGATTCCCTCATCCGGAGACGTTCAGCCGTCCCTTCTCCCCCGGTTCACTTCCCGGACAGCGCCCTGACCAGCTCCTCCGCCGTGCGGCAGCGGTCGAGCAGCTCGCTGACGTGGGCGCGCGTACCGCGCAGCGGCTCCAGGGTGGGTACCCGCTGGAGGGAGTCCCGACCCGGCAGGTCGAAGATCACCGAGTCCCAGGAGGCCGCGGCCACCGCGTCGGCGTACCGCTCCAGGCACTGGCCGCGGAAGTAGGCGCGGGTGTCCTCCGGGGGCTGGGAGCGGGCCCGCTCCACCTCCGCCTCGTCCAGCAGCCGCTTCATCCGGCCGCGGGCCGCCAGGCGGTTGTACAGGCCCTTGTCGGGGCGCACGTCGGCGTACTGCAGGTCCACCAGGTGCAGCCGGGCAGCGTCCCAGTCCAGGCCGTCGCGGCGCCGGTAGCCCTCCATCAGCTCCCGCTTGGCGACCCAGTCCAGCTCGCCCGCCAGGCTCATCGGGTCGCTCTCCAGACGCCCCAGGACGTCCTCCCAGCGGGCCAGCACGTCCCTCGTCTGCTCGTCCGCGTCCTGCCCCCAGCGCTCCTCCACGTACTTGCGGGCCAGCTCGTAGTACTCCATCTGGAGCTGTACGGCGGTCAGTGTCCGCCCGCTGCGCAGCGTGATCGGACGGCGCAGCGCCGGATCGTGGCTGACCTGGTGGAGGGTGCGCACGGGCTGGTCGACGGCCAGGTCGACGGCGATGAAGCCGTCCTCGATCATGGACAGCACCAGGGAGGTGGTGCCCAGCTTGAGGTAGGTGGAGATCTCCGACAGGTTGGCGTCGCCGACGATCACGTGCAGCCGGCGGTACTTCTCGGCGTCGGCGTGCGGCTCGTCGCGGGTGTTGATGATCGGCCGCTTGAGGGTGGTCTCCAGGCCGACCTCCACCTCGAAGTAGTCGGCCCGCTGGCTGATCTGGAAGCCGTGCTCGGAGCCGTCCTGGCCGATCCCGACGCGTCCGGCGCCGGTGACGACCTGGCGGGAGACGAAGAAGGGCGTCAGGTGGCGCACGATGTCCGAGAAGGGGGTCTCCCGCTTCATCAGGTAGTTCTCGTGGCAGCCGTAGGAGGCGCCCTTGTTGTCGGTGTTGTTCTTGTAGAGGTGGATCGGCTGGGCGCCGGGCACCTCGGCGGCGCGCCGGGCGGCCTCGGCCATGATCCGCTCGCCGGCCTTGTCCCAGAGCACGGCGTCCCTCGGGTTGGTGACCTCGGGGGCGCTGTACTCGGGGTGCGCGTGGTCCACGTACAGCCGCGCGCCGTTGGTGAGGATCACGTTGGCCAGGCCGATGTCCTCGTCCGTGAGCTGGCTGGAGTCGGCGGCCTCGCGCGCGAGGTCGAAGCCCCGGGCGTCCCGCAGCGGGTTCTCCTCCTCGAAGTCCCAGCGGGCGCGGCGCGCCCGGTGCATCGCCGCCGCGTAGGCGTTGACGACCTGGGACGAGGTGAGCATGGCATTGGCGTTCGGGTGACCGGGGACGGAGATCCCGTACTCCGTCTCGATGCCCATCACTCGCCGTACGGTCATGCGGCCCTCCTTGCCCGGCGGCGGCCCGCCTTTGGGCCACCGCTCAAGTCCCGCTGCGCATCCGGCCCCTGCGTGGCCCCTGGCCTCGCACTCCGCATGGCGGCGGTACGGACGAGCCTAGGGCCGTCGGGGCGTGGTTGGGAGATCACTGCGGACTTCCCGTGTTTCCTCGGTGGAGATCGGTCCGAAAAGATCCGGCTGCGGACGCCCGCCCCGCCTCTCGACGGGGACACGGGCATCCGCAGCCGGACGGTGTCTTCTACAGGTACTGACCGGTGTTGGCCACCGTGTCGATGGAGCGTCCGGTGTCCGCGCCCTGCTTTCCGGTGACGAGGGTGCGGATGAAGACGATCCGCTCGCCCTTCTTGCCGGAGATGCGGGCCCAGTCGTCGGGGTTGGTGGTGTTGGGCAGGTCCTCGTTCTCCTTGAACTCGTCCACGCACGCGGCGAGCAGGTGGGAGACCCGCAGACCCTTCTGGTTGTGGTCGAGGAAGGCCTTGATCGCCATCTTCTTGGCCCGGTCGACGATGTTCTGGATCATCGCGCCGGAGTTGAAGTCCTTGAAGTACAGGACCTCCTTGTCACCGTTGGCGTAGGTGACCTCCAGGAAGCGGTTCTCCTCGGACTCGGCGTACATCTGCTCGACGACCGACTGGATCATCCCGGCGACGGTGGCCCCGGGGTCGCTGTTGTGCTCCGCGAGGTCGTCCGAGTGCAGCGGGAGGTTCGGGGTCAGGTACTTCGAGAAGATGTCCTTGGCGGCCTCGGCGTCCGGACGCTCGATCTTGATCTTCACATCGAGGCGGCCCGGGCGCAGGATCGCCGGGTCGATCATGTCCTCGCGGTTGGAGGCGCCGATGACGATGACGTTCTCGAGCCCCTCCACACCGTCGATCTCCGAGAGCAGCTGCGGGACGATGGTGTTCTCCACGTCCGAGCTGACACCGGAGCCGCGGGTGCGGAACAGGGAGTCCATCTCGTCGAAGAAGACGATGACGGGTGTGCCCTCGCTCGCCTTCTCCCTCGCCCGCTGGAAGACCAGCCGGATGTGCCGCTCGGTCTCGCCGACGTACTTGTTCAGCAGCTCGGGGCCCTTGATGTTGAGGAAGTAGCTCTTCCCCTGGGGCTGCCCGGTCACCTCGGCGACCTTCTTGGCAAGGGAGTTGGCCACGGCCTTGGCGATGAGGGTCTTGCCGCAGCCGGGCGGGCCGTAGAGCAGAACGCCCTTGGGCGGGCGGAGTTCGTGCTCCTTGAACAGGTCCGGGTACAGGTAGGGGAGCTCCACCGCGTCGCGGATCAGCTCGATCTGACCACCCAGGCCACCGATCTTGTTGTAGTCGATGTCCGGGACCTCTTCGAGGACGAGCTCCTCGACCTCGCTCTTGGGCACGACCTCGTAGACGTACCCCGAGCGCGGCTCCAGCAGCAGCGCGTCACCGGCCCGGAGCGTGGCCTTCATAAGGGGCTCTGCGAGCCTGACCACGCGCTCCTCGTCGGTGTGCCCGATCACCAGGGCGCGCTCGCCGTCCTCCAGGACCTCCTTGAGGGTGACGATGTCCCCGGCGCGTTCGAACTCCATGGCCTCGACCACGTTGAGCGCCTCGTTGAGCATGACCTCCTGGCCACGCCTGAGCTCACCGAGGTCGACGCTGGGGCTGACGTTCACCCGGAGCTTGCGCCCGCCGGTGAAGATGTCGGCCGTACCGTCCTCGTTCGCCTGCAGAAAAACCCCGAAGCCGGCCGGTGGCTGGGCCAGCCGGTCGACCTCCTCCTTGAGGGCCACGATCTGGTCACGGGCCTCACGGAGGGTGTTGGCGAGCCGCTCGTTCTGTGCGGACACACCGGCCAGATTCGTCTGCAGCTCGACGATCCGCTCCTCGAGAATCCGAGTGTGGCGCGGAGAGTCGGCGAGCTTGCGGCGCAGGACGGCGATCTCCTGCTCGAGATGGGCAACCTGGCCTGCCGGGTCGTCGGAACCCCGTTCGGGCCGGATGCCGCGGTTGATGTCGTCGTCGTGGGCTGCCACGGTCCTCACCTCCTCCAAGGGGAGCTGGACGCTTCCTGACCCTACCTGGACCCGTGGGGGTTGAAACCCCTAGATCACAAACACGGTCGGGGTGTGTCTGATCTTCACCCTTGCGCACTCCCTTACCCCGGGTGAATACCCACCCAACCTCGCCGGAAAGCGGCCGGTTGTATCGTCTGAAGCGTCAACCCCCGTCACGGGTGGCTCTATTCCGCCAAGATCACACCGACAATCCGTCACACGGTCCGGTCACGAGCGCAGGAACGGCAGGCAGCAACATGGGCTCGCACAACGAGCAGACCACAGAGCTGGAAGTCTGGATCGACCAGGAACTCTGCACCGGCGACGGCATCTGCGCGCAGTACGCGCCCGAGGTCTTCGAGCTGGACATCGACGGGCTCGCCTACGTGAAGGGCCCCGCCCCCGCGGGCGGGGAGGCGGAGCTGCGCACGGAGCCGGGCGCCACCGCCCCCGTCCCGCTCCCGCTGCTCGGCGACGTGGCGGACTCGGCCAAGGAGTGCCCGGGCGAGTGCATCCACGTGCGCCGGGTGACCGACGGTGTCGAGGTGTACGGCCCCGACGCCGGGTAGCGCCGGACAGGGCAGAACAGAACCGGACAGGCCGAGGCAGGCCGAGGCTGTGCCGGGCGGTGCCGGGAGCACAGCGGTGCTCCGGCCTCCGGCGGCGTTGCGTGACCGCTCAGACACTCCGGGCGGTCGGCGCCGCCTCCAGCACGAACTTCCCGCCCCGCCACTCCCATTCGACGTCCCGGGCCCTGTCGGGACAGCAGCGGGGCACGTCCGGCGAGGAGTAGCCCAGCAGCCTGGCGAATACCGTGCGGTCGCGAACGGTCAGGTCCTGCACCGTCATCCCCTCCTCGGGGTCCACCAGGGTCTCGGCGACCCGGGGCCGGCCTCCCTCGCGCGCGGGATGGGCCAGGACGTACACCCCGCTGGGTGGGGTGCCGATCCCCGCGGCGCAGCGGACCACCGCGACGGTCTCGGCCCGGCCGTCGCCGTCGAAGTCCACGGCCGCCCTGTCGACCACCTCGGCCTCCACCGGGCCGCAGTCCAGCGGATAGCGGGCCGTGTCCGCGTCCGGGCCGGGAGTCACCGCGGCGGTCTCCCGCGGCTGGGTGGCGTCGGCTCCGGCCGGCTCCAGCAGCGCGGAGGCCCCCAGCAGCGCGCCCACCGCCGCGGCGGTGGCGAGCCAGTGCGGCGCGCGGGCGCGGGTGTGG
>NZ_JBKJFM010000102.1:0-23047 GCF_046614825.1 Streptomyces nanhaiensis | reverse complement strand
CCGGGCCGTGCGGGGCGCCTCCCGCGAGGGCGGCGCCCCTCCCCCGTGGCGCACGGGCCGCGACCGCGAACAGGACGCCTGGCAGCCTGCTCCGGACAGCCGCGCGGAGCGCGGCGGGGAGGACGGGCCGGGCGCGTAGCGCGCTGCGCTCAGCCGCGCGGGCGGACGTGGAGGTCCAGGCCGCTCGTCCCCGGCGCCTCCACGCCCGGCAGCAGCCGCATGCCGTGGTCGTAGTCGCCGCCGGTGAGCGACCGGTACGGGACCGGCTCGTCCGCGAAGAGCCGGTCGAGCCGCCGCCCGTACTCCCGCTTCGCCGCCTCGAACCGCTCCCGGGACAGGACGTTCGCGTCGTACACCGCGAACGGTTCGAGCGCAGCCATGCCGGTGAACCAGAACAGGCCGTGCTGGAACGGGTGGAGGAGGTCCGCCAGCCGCCCGTGCACGCCCCGGTCGGAGAAGGAGGACTCCGGGGCGCCGGCCGTCACCGACATCAGCGCCCGCCGCCCCGCCAGGGCGCCCTCGCCGTAGGGCGGGGGGAGTCCGGGGCCGTGGGCGAACCCCCGGACGAACACCCGGTCCATCCAGCCCTTCAGGATCGCGGGCACCGAGAACCACCACAGCGGGAACTGCAGGACCACCGCGTCCGACCAGCGCACCTTCTCCTGCTCAGCGGCGATGTCCGGTGACAGCCGGCCCGTCCGGGCGGCCTCCTCCGCGGCGGTCAGCAGGTCCAGTCGCCGGTCGGCGGGGTGGTCGGGGAAGTCGCCGGCGTCCACCGCCGCCCTCCACTTCATCGCGTAGAGGTCGGAGATCCGCACCTCGTGCCCCGCCCCGCGCAGGCGCCCGGCCGCGAAGGCGGTCAGGGAGGCGGTGAGCGAGTGGGGTCCGGGGTGGGCGCTGACGACGAGGATCTTCTTCCGCTGCTGCGGTACGGCTTCGGTCATGCCGCCACACTCCCCCGGGCGCGTCCGGGCAGCCAGTACCCGCTTCGACCGGCGGAACGGCGGTCCTGGTACCGCGAGGGCCACCCATACTGGGCGCATGGACGGCGGGAACCTCATCGACGGGACCGGCAGGGCCGGCGGGGCCGAAGGCGTCGGCGGGACCGGTGGAACCGACGGGCTCGACGGGATCGACGGGACCGGCGGGCTCGGCGGGCTCGGCGGGATCGGCGACACCCGGCGGGCGCTCGGCGCCTTCCTGCGTGCCCGCCGGGGGCGCGTCACACCGGAGCAGGTCGGCCTCCCCGGCGGCCGCCGGCGACGGGTGCGCGGGCTGCGCCGCGAGGAGCTGGCCCAGCTCGCCGGGATCAGCGTGGACTACTACGTACGCCTCGAACAGGGCCGGGCCACCCAGCCCTCCCCCGAGGTGCTCGACGCGCTCGCCGGGGCGCTCGGCCTCGAAGCGGCGGAGCGCAGGCACCTCGACACCCTGACCGCGGGCCGGCACGGGCCCGCGCCCCGTACCCGGGTCAGCCCCCTGCTGCGGCGGATCCTGGACTCCATGGCCCACCTGCCGGCCTTCGTGACGAACCACCGCACCGACGTGGTGGCCTGGAACGAGCTGGGCGCCGAACTGATCGGCGGCCTGGGCGGCCCCGGCCGCCGCGAGCGGAACCAGGCCCGGTACCTCTTCCTGGATCCGGCCTCCTCCCGGGCCGTCTTCCCCGACTGGGAGGACAGGGCGGTGGAGGCCGTGGGCCAGTTGCGGGTCGCCACGGGACGCTATCCCGAGGATCGGGAACTCGCCGCGCTCCTGGCCGAACTGTCCGCCCGCAGCGCCGACTTCCGGCGGATCTGGGCCACCGGCGAGGTCGTGATGTGCGTGGCCGGGCGCAAACGGCTGCGGCACCCGGAGGCCGGGCTGCTCACCCTGGACTACGAGACCCTGCACGTGCCGGCCGCCCCCGGCGAGACCGGTCTCGTGGTGCACGTGTTCGGCGCGCACGAGGACGGCCGTGACGCCGGGGGCCCGGCGGGTACGTGAGGCGGGGCCCGGCGCGGTGGCCGCACCACCGCGCCGGGCCCCGGACGGGAAGGGCCGCTCAGCCCTCCGTGCGCTCCCTCTCGTCCGCCGCGCCGCCCGCGCCGACCAGTCCGCGGGGACCGCCGGAGGCGGCCAGGCGGGGCGCGAAGTGCCTCATCTCGCGCTGCCCGACCCGGCCGATGATCCCCGGCAGGCAGCCGCGGACCGACTGCATGCCGCGCAGCCACCACTGCCCGTAGACGTGGAACGAGCGCCGCTCGATGCCCGCGACGATCCGGTCCACGGCCGGGCCCAGCGGGTACGTCTTGTTGCTCGGCCAGGGCAGCCGGGCGCGCAGGTCGCGCAGCACCTCGTCCTGGTCGGCGCCGCGCACCATGTCGGTGTCGGTCCAGCTCAGGTAGCCGACGCCGACGCGCACGCCCTGGTAACCGACCTCCGCGCGCAGGCTGTGGGCGAAGGCCTCCACGCCCGACTTGGAGGTGCAGTACGCCGTCATCATCGGTGCCGGGGTGATCGCGGCGAGCGAGGCGATCTGGAGCAGGTAGCCGCGCGACTCGATCAGGGCGGGCAGGAAGGCGCGGGCGGTGGTGGCGCTGCCCAGCAGGTTGACCTCGACGACCCGGCGCCAGGCGGTCTCGTCGGAGTCGGTGAAGGGCCCGCCGGCGGCCACCCCGGCGTTGGCGACGACGATGTCCACCGCGCCGAAGCGCTCGCGCACCTCGCGGGCCGCGCGGGACATGGCGGCGTGGTCGGTGACGTCGGCGTGCCAGTGCGCGGAGTCCGTCGGCAGCGACTCGGCGACCTTCCTCAGCTCGTCCGGCTCCAGCCCGACCAGCGCGAGCCGTGCGCCGCGCGCCGCCAGCCTGCGGGCGAGGAGTTCGCCCACGCCCCGGGCCGCGCCCGTCACCACCGCTACCTGGCCCCGGAGGTCCCTGCGTGCCATTACGCGCTCTCCTTCCCGGCCGGCGCCTGGGCCGGCGGTGTCTTCCGCTGTGCGGCTTCCCGCTGTGCGGCTTCCTGCCGTACGCCGCCCGACAGGCGGTCGCGCACCAGCGCGGCCACCGCGCCGGCGACGGCGTCGGGGTCCTCCAGGGGCGTCATGTGCCCCAGGCCGGGCAGTTCGGTCAGGCCGGTGCAGTTCGGCAGCGCCTCGGCGATGCGGCGGGAGAGCACCGGCGGGGTGAGCCGGTCCTTCTCACCGGCGACGACGCCGACGGGCAGGTCCAGGGCGGCGAGGTTGGCGTCCAGGTCCAGCACGGCAAGGACCTTCCGGGCCCAGGAGGCGCGTACGGCGCGCGGGCAGGCGTGCACGATCCGGGCGCACGCCTCCATCTGCTCCCTGGTCGCGCCTGGCCCCATCGTGGCGTACCGCAGGACGCGCATGCCCAGCGGCGTCACCGGCCCCAGCGGCAGGCTGGAGCCGAGCACCGCCTTCTGGATCCGGTAGCGCAGCCCGCCCGCCCGCAGCGGCGCGACGGTGGACTCGTGCAGCAGCCGGGAGCTGCCGGTGTTGCACAGCAGCGCGGCGGCGACGCGCTCGCGCACCTGCGGGCGCCCGGCGGCGGCCATGACCGTCATGCCGCCCATGGAGTGCCCGGCGACGACCGCCCGGGACCCGGCGGCGTCCAGGACGGCGCACAGGTCGTCGGCGAGGGCGTCGGTGCTGTAGCCGCCGGGGCCCACGGCCGGGGAGCGGCCGTGGCCGCGCTGGTCGTAGACGAACACCCGGTGCTCGTCGGCAAGTCTGCGGACCACGGGGCCCCAGAAGGCGGTCGAGCAGGTCCAGCCGTGCACCAGGACGACGGTCGGCCCGTCCTCGCGCCCGTGCTCCTCGACGTGCAGCCGGGAGCCGTCGGCGGAGGTGACGGTCAGTTCGCGGCGCGGGGCGGGCGGGGCGTACGCACCGCCGGCCGTACGGGGTCCACGGCTCATCGGGTCGCCTCCGCCTTCCGCTGCCCGGCGCGGGCCGGGGCCCGCAGCACCTCGTACTCGGCCAGGTCCACGCGCCTGGTCACCTTCGCGAACTCACCGGTCGTGCCCGGCCACACGGTGGTGTTGCGGCCGTTGGCGTCCAGGTACCAGCTGTCGCAGCCGCCGGTGTTCCACACGGTGCGCGCCATCCGCCGCTGGACGTGGTCGGTCCACGAGCGCACCGCCTCGGGGCGGGCGTCGAGCGCGGCCCGGCCGCCCGATCCGGCGGTGAGCGTCCCCAACTGCCGGAGGTAGTCGACCATGTAGTTCAGCTGCGCCTCGATGATGAGGATCATCGAGCTGTTGCCGAGGCCGGTGTTGGGGCCGATGACGGTCATGAAGTTGGGGAAGCCCGCGGCCGTGGAGCCGCGCAGCGCCTCCATGCCGTCCTTCCAGGCCTCGGCCAGCGTGATGCCGTCCGCACCGGTGATGCGCCGGGCGATCGGCATGTCGGTGACGTGGAAGCCGGTGCCGAAGACGACCGCGTCCACCTCGGCCTCGGTGCCGTCGGCGGCCACCAGGGTGTTGCCGCGCACCTCCTTCAGACCGGAGGCGACCAGGTCCACGTTGGGCTCGACCAGCGCCGGGTAGTAGGTGTTGGACAGCAGGATGCGCTTGCAGCCGATGCGGTAGCCGGGGGTGAGCTTGGCTCGCAGCACCGGGTCCTTGACGACCTTGGTCATGTGGTGTCTGGCCAGCTTCTCCACCAGGCCGAGCTGAGCGGGGTGCTTGGTGAAGGCGCCGACCTGGAGTTCCCTGATCAGCCAGAGCATCCGGCGGCGCAGCGCACGCGTGGGGGGCACCTTGGCGTGCAGCCAGCGCTCGGCCGCGGTGATCTCCCGGTCCATGCGCGGCATGACCCACGGCGGGGTGCGCTGGAAGAGGGTGAGCTTCTCCACCAGCGGCTGGATCGAGGGGACGATCTGGATGGCGGACGCGCCGGTGCCGATCACGGCGACGCGCTTGCCGCGCAGGTCGTAGTCGTGGTCCCACCGGGCGGAGTGGAAGACCTTGCCGGTGAAGCCGTCCAGTCCGGGGATGTCGGGGATCCTGGGGTCGGAGAGCGGGCCGGTGGCCGAGACGAGCATGTCGGCGGTCAGGGTCCCGCGGCCGGTCTCGATCTCCCAGTGCAGCGCCCCGGTGTCCCAGCGCGCGTTCAGCACCTCCGAGTCGAAGCGGATGTGCGGGCGCAGCCCGAAGGTGTCGGCGACCTTCTCCAGGTAGGCGCGGATGTGCTCCTGCCCGGAGAAGTTCCGCGGCCAGTCGGGGTTGGGCGCGAACGAGAACGAGTAGAGGTGGGAGGGCACGTCGCAGGCGCACCCGGGGTAGCTGTTGTCGCGCCAGGTGCCGCCCACGGAGTCGCGGCGCTCCAGTACGACGAAGTCCGTGACGCCCGCGCGGCGCAGTCGTACGGCGGCGCCCAGGCCGCCGAACCCCGATCCGATCACCGCCACCCGTACGTGTTCGTGTCCGGCCATGCCGCCTCCCGACTCCGGTGTGTCCTCACACATGAAACACGCCAGTAATCACTGGCATGGTTGGAGGGTAGAGCAGGAACATACCGATGGGTAGGGGTGCGGCGAGGGAAAGTTACCGCCGGTTGCACCCCTGGTCCGGACATCCGGCCACCGCCGCCGCATAGGCTCTCCGGTGTGGCGGACAGATCATCGGCGGACAGCGGACGGACGGACGGCGGACGGGCGGACGGCGCGGCACACGCACAGGCCGGGCCGGAAGGAGACGGCACGGCCCCGCCCGCCGAGTACCGCACGGCCGAACTCGCCAGGGCCGCCGGCATCACCGTGCGCACCCTGCGGTTCTACCGCGAGCGCAGGCTCCTGCCGCCGCCGCGCCGCGAGGGCCGTATCGCCTGGTACAACGAGCACCACCTCAACCGGCTGCGGACGATCTCCGCGCTGCTGGCCCGCGGCCACACCCTCGGCGGGATCGCCGACCTGATCGACGCCTTCGAGAAGGGCCGGGACGCGGGCGGCGCGGCCGAACTGCTCGGCCTGGAGAGCACCCTGGTGCCGCCGTGGTCGGAGGAGACCCCCGTCCGCCTCACCCCGGAGGACCTCGCCGCGCACTTCCCGGGCGAGGTCACCTCCGACAACCTCGCCGCCGCCCTGGACCTGGGCTACGTCGCCGTCGACGGCGACGAGGTCGTCCACGTCAGCCGCCGCCTGCTCGACGCCTCCACCGCCCTGGTGGGCGAGGGCATCCCGCTGGAGGCCGTACTGGAGGCCGGCCGCGTGGTGCGCGAGCACGCCGACGCCGTCGCCGACCTGTTCACCAACCTCGTCCGCGCCCGTCTGTTCACCGACGTCCGCGAGCTCTCCCCCGCCGACCTGCGGCGCCTGTCGGAGGTGATGGACCGGCTGCGCCCGCTGGCCAAGCAGGTGGTCGACGTCGAACTGGCACTGGCCATGGACCGCCGCGTCCGCGCGGAACTGGAGAGCTGGTCGCGGCCGGACGGCCCGGAGGGGGAGGCGGGGACGGGACGGCAGGAGCGGCGGGGGCCGGACGGGGGATCCGGAGGGCCGGACGGGGAGCCGGGGGACCGCCGCGACGGCTGACCGGGCACGGCGCCCGACGGCCGGCCCGCGGCCTGTTCGCGGCCGGCCCGCGGCACCGTGCCCGCGAAGTGCCGTACACGCATGTATGGCCGCCGCCCGCACGGCAACCCGTACCCCGATGGTGCAAGCACAGTCCGCCTCCGCGACACAGTCCGACCGCCCCTCCCTCACGACCCGCACCGTGCGCGCCGTGCGGGCCGAGGCCGCCTGGGGCGTCCGCTCACTGCGCCGCGCCCGGCAGGGGCCGGGCCGGGAGCGCGACGCCGTCGTCCAGTCCCTCAAGGCCGCGCTCGCCGCCGTCCTGGCCTGGCTGGCCGCCGCCTGGCTGCTGCCCGACGCCTTCGCCCTGATGGCGCCCTGGGTGGCGGTGGTCCTGGTGCAGTCGACCGTCTACCGCTCGGTGTGGCAGGGGCTCCAGCAGACGATGGCGATCACCGTCGGCACGGTGCTCGCCGCGGCCCTGGTCATCCCCCTCGGCCATCCGGTGCTGGTGATGATCCTCGTCCTGCCCGTCACCACCCTGCTGGGCAACTGGCCCCGCTTCGGCGCCCAGGGCATCTACGCCTCCACGGCCGCCCTGTTCACCCTCGTCCCCGGCGAGGCCACGCTCGACTCGGCCGTCTCCCGCGTCCTGGCCGCCCTCCTCGGCACCGCCGTCGGCGTCGGCGTCAACGCGCTGGTCCTGCCGCCCGTCCACCTGCGCAGCGCGCGCGACGCGGTGGACTCCGCCGTCCGCGAGGCGCGGGAGATCGTGAGCGAGGTCGCGGAGGGTCTGGACGAGCCCTGGGAGTACGACCGCATCCGCGCCTGGTACGACCGGGCCTGCCGCCTGCCCCGGCTGATCCGCGGCGTGGAGTCCTCGATCGGCTGGAGCCGCGAGAGCCTCCGCCTCAACCCCGAGAGCCGCCGCCGCGCCGAGGCGGCGCGGCTGGCGGCGGTGTACGAGGAGACGATGCCCACGCTCGAGGACGTGGCCGAGCGCCTGGTCGCCCTGACCCGGACCCTGCTGGAGGCGGCCGACGAGGGCGACGAGGCGCCCCGCCCCGGCCACGAGGTCACCCGCCCGTACGCCGGTTTCCTCCGGCAGGTGGCCGCCGCCCTGGACGCCTACGGGCGCACGGTCACCGGCGACGACCCGCAGACGGCCCGCCGTGAACTGCGCGAGGCCGTCGAGGAGGTCCGCGCCGAGCAGGACCGGCTCCGCG
Source organism: Streptomyces nanhaiensis (assembly GCF_046614825.1). NCBI lineage: Bacteria > Bacillati > Actinomycetota > Actinomycetes > Kitasatosporales > Streptomycetaceae > Streptomyces > Streptomyces nanhaiensis. The sequence goes on along the minus strand of NZ_JBKJFM010000102.1, from coordinate 15,309 downwards.
CCGAGCTCCCCCGGAACGCCGCCGCGTTCCCCGAAGGGCTGGCGGTGCTGGGCCCCCTCCTGGCGGAGGCCCGCCGTCTGGCCACCACGCTCCTGCCGGGCGGGAGCGGAGAGGGCGGCGGAGGGGACGGCGCCCCGGGCCGTCAGGGCGCGTAGACGACCGTCACCGGCGCGTGGTCGCTCCACCGGCCCGCGTGGTCGGCCGCGCGCTCCACGTGCGCCTTCACCGCCCGCTGCGCCAGCGGCTCGGTGGCGACGTGGTAGTCGATCCTCCATCCCGCATCGTTGTCGAAGGCGCGGCCCCGGTAGGACCACCAGCTGTACGGACCGTCCTGGTCGGGGTGGAGGCGGCGGACCACGTCGGCGTAGCCGGCCTCGTCGAAGACCCGGCCGAGCCAGGCGCGCTCCTCGGGCAGGAAGCCGGAGTTCTTCCCGTTGGCCTTCCAGTTCCTCAGGTCGGCCTCACGGTGGGCGATGTTCCAGTCGCCGCAGACCAGGACCTCGCGGCCGGCCGCGGCGGCGCGCTCGCGCAGCCCGGCCAGGTAGGGCAGGAAGGCCGCCATGAAGCGCTCCTTCTCCTCCTGCCGCTCGGTGCCGGCCTCGCCCGAGGGCAGGTAGAGGCTGGCGACGGTCAGGCCCGGCAGGTCCACCTCCAGATAGCGGCCGGAGTCCGTGAACTCGCTCACCCCGAACCCCACCCGCACCTCCTCCGGCGCACGCCGGGTGAGCACCGCCACGCCCGCGCGCCCCTTGGCGGCGGCGGGGGCGTACACCGCGTGCCAGCCCTCCGGATCGCGTACCTCGCCGGGGAGTTGCTCCGGCTCGGCGCGCACCTCCTGCAGGCACACCACATCCGCGTCGGTGGCGGCCAGCCACTGGGTGTAGCCCTTCTTCGCCGCGGCGCGCAGCCCGTTCACATTGACCGTCGAAATCGTCAGCACCCCGGCACCTTACGATGCGGGCATGCGCATCACGCCCGTCGCCTACGACCACCCCGACGCCGCGAAGCTCACCGACCTGGTGCAGCTGGAGTACGCCGAGCGCTACGGCGGCGAGGGCGACGTCACACCGCTGGCCCCCGGGATGTTCTCGCCGCCCAGCGGCCTGTTCCTGATCGCGTACGACGAGCGGGACCGGCCCGTGGCCACCGGCGGCTGGCGGGCGATGGACGAGAACGGGGAGAACTACCGCGACGGCGACGCCGAGCTCAAGCGGATGTTCGTGGTCCGCGAGGCGCGGCGCCAGGGGCTGTCCCGCCGCATCCTGGCCCTGCTGGAGGAGGACGCCCGGCAGGCGGGGCGGCTGCGGATGGTGCTGGAGACCGGCACCAAGCAGCCGGAGGCGATGGCGCTGTACGAGTCGAGCGGCTACACGCTCACCGAGAAGTTCGGGGTCTACCGGCACGAACCCAACAGCCGCTGCTACGCCAAGCCTCTGCGCTGAGCCTCCGCGCCGAACACCCGCACCGCACCGGTCCGGCCGCTCCTTGACCTCAAGCCCGCTTGAGGTTCTACGTTCGTTCCCGCAGGCCGGTGCCCGCCGGCCCGCGCGGAAGCACACGACGGGGAGGACGGTACGGCCATGACGGACACGGAGAACACCGGCGAGCCCGGATCGGACCGGCGCTGGGACGGCGCGGAGCTGGACCTGGACGCCTATCTGGCCCGGATCGGCCACGACGGGGACCGCTCCCCGACCGAGGCGAACCTGCGCGCCCTGCACCGCGCGCACGTGCTGGGCGTCCCCTTCGAGAACCTGGAGATCGTCCTGGGCAGGCCGGTCCCGCTCGGCCTGCCCGCCCTCCAGGACAAGATCGTGCGCCGGGCGCGCGGCGGTTACTGCTTCGAGCACGCCCGGCTCTTCGCCGCCGCCCTGGAGCGGCTGGGCTTCGGCGTCGGCGGCCTGACCTCGCGGGTGGGCATGGGTTCGGGCCGCGTACGCCCCGCCACGCACGCCGTGCTGCGCGTGGAGACGGCCGAGACGGCGCAGACCGGGCGGGTGTGGATCTGCGACGTCGGCTTCGGGGGCAGCCCGCTGGAGCCGGTCGAGCTGGCCGACGGCGCGCGGACCTCCGGCAGCGGATGGGAGTTCCGGCTGGAGCGCACCACCACGCCCCTGGGCGCTACCGCGGAGGCCCGGGAGTGGGTGCTGCACGAGCGGCGCGGGGCCGGGGAGGAGTGGTCGGACCTGCACGCCTTCACACTGGACCCGCAGTACGTGATCGACTGGGAGGTGGGCAACCACTACGTCTCCACCCATCCCCGCTCGCCGTTCGTCCGGCGCCCGATCGTCCAGCGCACCGGCCCGGACGTCCGCCAGGCGCTGTACGGCGCGACCTGGGTGACCACCGCCCGCGCGGACGGCTCGCGCCGGACGCGGGAGCTGAAGCCGCGCGAGGTGCCCGAGGTGCTGGGGGACGTCTTCGGCATCAAGCTGGACGCGTCCGACGCCGAGGCGCTCGCCGGCGCCGTGGAGCGCCTTCCCGCCGACGACGGTCCGGCCGGCGTACCGGCCGGCTGAGGGGCGGGGCCCCGGCCCGGGCGGTACGCCGCGCCTCCGCCACCGCGCGCGCCCCCGCCCTGCCGGGTGCCCGGCGCCTTCCGGATACTCGCTGTCCCGCCGCCGTCCGCGTCGCTGGCGTTCCCGGCGCGACCGACACCGACGCGCCGCCCCGGCTGACCCGTCTCGCCTTGCACGGCCCCCTCTCCGGGGCGCGGGCCGACCGCATGGTGGCGCGCCTCGCCCGCAACCGCCCCGCCACCGTCCTCGACATCGGTTGCGGCTGGGGCGAGATGACGCTGCGCGTGCTCGAAGCTGTGCCCGGCTGCACGGGCACGGGCCTGGACATCGACGACGAGGACCTGGAGCGCGGCCGCCGGAACGCCTCGTCGCGCGGGCTGGGCGACCGGATGGAGTTCGTGCGGGAATCCGCCGAGCACACCGGGCGCGGTCCCGCCGACCTCGTCCTGTGCCTCGGGGCGAGCCAGGCCCTCACCTCCGTCGAACCGCCCCGTCACACCGCCCCCGCACTCGCGGTGCTGCGCAAGCTGGTCTCCCCGGGAGGGCGCGTACTGCTCGGCGAGGGCTTCTGGCAGCGCGCCCCGACCGCCGCGGAGCTGTCGGGCATGTGGCCGGGGGCGTCCGCCTCGGACCACCTCCCTCTCGCGGGTCTGGTGGACGCCGCCGCGGGCGCCGGGTTCCGGGTCGAGTGGATCGAGACGGCGAACGAGGACGAGTGGGAGGAGTTCGAGTCGGGCTACCTGGCCGATGCCGAGGAGTGGCTGGCGAGCCACGGCGGCCGTCCCTCGGCCGCCGGAGTCCGGGAACGTGTGGAGGGGCACCGGTCCGCCTGGCTGCACTACCGGGGTGTGCTGGGGCCGGCCTACCTCACGCTGATCCCCGCCGGCTGACCGGCGTCACTCCGGCCCGCCGCCCGTTCCGTTCCGTCCGCCGTTCCGTCCGCCGCCCGTTCCGTTCCGCCCGTCACCCTGCCCGCCGTCCTGGCGTTCGGCTGCGATCCCGGCGGCGATCCCGGCGGCGATGGCCTCCCACACGCGCGGCGGCGGCCGTACGGACACGCTGTCGGCGGGGGCGGCGCGGCGGGCGGTGTCCGCCAGCTCCCGCAGGGCCGCCAGTTCCTCGCGGCAGGCGGCGCAGTGCTCCAGATGCCGCTCGGCGGCACGGGTCTCCTGTTCGGAGGCCTCGCCGAAGGCGAGCGCGGCCGACAGGGTGGGGTCGCAGTGGTCCACGCCGTCCTCCTCCTCGCCGTGCCGCCGTGGCGGCCTGTCGCCGGACCGTACCGTGCCCGCCCGGCCCCGGTCGTCCCCGAGCCTCACTCCCCGGCGGGTACGGCGTACACCAGCAGGTTCTTCTGGTAACCGCCGCTCTCCCGGTCGTACGGGGGCGCGCAGGTGACCAGGGTCAGCACCGGGCGTCCGTCGCGCCGGAACACCTCGTCGGGGAGGCTGTCCTGGTCGACCACCTCACGGGCCGTCACCTCGTACCGCAGCGGCGGGGCGTCCTTCCGCTCGACGGTGATGTCGTCGCCTTTACGGACGCCGTACAGCTTGGCGAAGGCGCCCAGGTCGCCGGTGCGGTCGTCGACGTGGCCGACGACGACGGCGGACCCGGCGGGCGCGCCCGGCGCCGGTCCGTAGCGGTACCAGCCGGCCTGCCCGGCGTCCTCGGGGATCTCAACCGTGCCGTCGTCCTCGACCCCGACGTCCTGGACGCGGGCGTCCAGGGAGAGCCGTGGGATGCTCAGGGCCACCGGCTCGGGCGCGGACGCGCCGCCCCCGTCTTCGGCCCGGCTGTCGTGGACCTCGAACGGCGCCCCGGCCGCGGGCTCCTGGGCCCGCGGCCGGTCGCCGAAGTCCTGCGGCACCGCGGCTCCGGACGGCCGCAGCGACCAGGCCAGCAGCGCCGCCAGGACGGCGGCGACCACCGCGGCGGCCGTCACGGCCGCCGCGGAGGGCCGCCCACCCCCGATGAGGGCACGCATGGCCGTCAGTTGTCCCTGGCGTAGCGGCGGCGGGCGGCCAGCAGACCGGCGACCGCGACGGCGCCCGCGGTGCCCCAGGCCAGCCAGGTGGTGGCGGACTCGTTGTCCGCGGCCATCGCGCCGCTCTCACCGGCGTCCACGCCGCCCGGCGCGGAGGCCATGCCGCTGATCGTCTGCGTCTTCAGCGCGAGGTTCTCGTCCTCGGCGCTGCCCCAGGCGTAGACGACGGTGTTGGCGCCTTCACCGAGTTCCAGGTCGGCGGGGCCGATGGCGACGGTGTCGGTGCCGGCGAGGACCACGTCGGCGCTGACCGTGCCGGCGGGCACCTCCAGCGACTTCTCGTTGGGGTTGGTCAGGCCCTCGATGACCGGTTCTCCGCCGGCGCGGACGTCCACGGCGGGAGCCGCGGCCACGTGGCGGACGGTCAGCCGGGACTGCCCGGCCGGGACCTTGGAGGTGTCGTTGACGAAGGCGGTGAGGACGGGGTCGCCCTCCGCGTTCAGGTGCGCGGCGAGCGTGGCGTTCGCGCCGGCCGGTACCTCGACGCTCTTCTGGATGGCGGGGTCGCCGTCGGGACCCTCGCCGTCCGCGAAGACCTCGATGTCGTAGGTGCCCGGGTCCAGGGACTGGGGCTCGGTCAGGGTGCCGGGCTCGAAGTCGGGGAGCAGCTCGTTTCCGTTGGCGTAGACGTCCACGGTGAGGCCGGGGACGCCGTGGAACACCGAGACCGATGCCTTCTCGCCCTGCCCGTGGGCGTCCGCGGAGGCCGGGACGGCCACGGCGAGGGACAGTGCGCACGCACCGGCGGTGACGGAGACGATCTTCCTGCTGCGCGAGTTCATCATCGGGATTTCCCTTCGTGGGAGCCCCGCTCAGGTGCGGGACTTCACCCTCTCTTCCGGACGGCCGGCCCTTTCGGATGCACTTGGCGGCGGATTTCGCGAACTGATTCCCCGTCGCCTGTTGTGGGGGGTCGGTTGGTCGGCGTGCCGCTACGCCCTTCCTCGGGCGCTTCCACGGTTGCTGTCACGGTTCAGAGCGGGCCGGTCCGGGCCGTTCCCCCGTGCTCCGAGAGCCTGGGGGGTGCGGCCCTCCGCGCCGATCCCCGCCGCTGCCAGGCGGCGCCTGCGCTCCTCCTCGGCGGCGGCCTGTTCGGGGTGGCGCCTGAGCCAGTATGGGTTGTCGTGGGGCAGTCCGCCACTTATCCGCCCGTACATCCCGAATGTGAGGATCACCAGGCCCATCAGGAAGCTGAAGATGACGTTGGGCATGCGGAACGCCAGGATGTTGGCGGACGTCTCCAGCAGGGCCAGGTTGACGAAGCCGCTGAGGATGAACAGCGCGCCGACCGTCATGTTGAGCGTGGAGGCGAAGTTGCCGCCGATGACCGCGCCGATCACCAGAAGTGCCCCGACGGTCACGGAGATCAGGCTCAGCAGGCCGTTGCTGGACAGCCCCGCTATCTCGGAGCCGGTGGTGTCGAAGAAGTCGAGCCGGTTGGCGAATCCGAGGATGCCGAAGACCAGCAGGACGACGCCGCTGACGGCCGCGCCGTAGCGGTAGACACCGGCCAGCCGGTGGTCCATGGGCAGTTCGTCGCGGATTTTCATGGTTCACCGTCTCCTCACGGGAGTTCACGGAGGGTCACGGGGTGTACCGGAGGGCTTCCATCCGCCGGCGCAGCCGCAGCAGCCCCCTGCGGGCGTGCGCCTTGACCGTGCCCAGGGGCAGGCCGGTGCGGCGGGCTATCTCGGTGTGGGTGAGGTCCTCGTAGAAGGCCAGGAAGAGCACCCGGCGCTGGACGGCGGGCAGTCCGGCCAGCGCGCGGGCGACCAGGAGGCGGTCCAGGACCTCGTCCGGATGGGGTCCGGCCGCGGCGGGTGGGAACGTGGAGCCCGCCGCGGCCGGCTCGCGGCGCCGGGCGCGGGAGGCCAGCGCGTCGGCCGCCACCCGGCGGGTGATGCCGACGAGCCAGCCCGGCAGCGAGCCGCGCTCGGGCCGGTAGGTGTCCCGGCCGCGCCAGGCGGCCAGGAAGACCTGCTGGGTGACGTCCTCCGCGTCCTGGGTGCCGCCCAGGACGCGGGCGGACAGGGTGTGGACGAGCGTGCCCCAGCGCTCGAAGAGTTCGGCCAGCGCCCACTCCTCGCCGCGCACCAGGGCGCGGGCCACCTCCTCGTCGGCCGCGGCCGCGCCGCCGGGGACCGGCCGGCGCGGCCTCGCGAGCACCTCCGGACGAGGGGCCGCCACCTGGACCGTCGCAAGCGTCATGGCTTCGCTCCTCCCACCGGGCGCCGGGTGCGCTTCGGTAGTGCCACGGTGAATCGCATGACGGATGACGGCAAGTTGCATCGTTTTTGCATCGACTACCCTGGAGGCATGGCGGATCCCGTGGAACCCCCGCCCGGACGGGCGGGGCTCAGCACCGGCGCCGTCGCCCGGCGGCTGGGCGTCGCGCCCACCACCCTGCGCTCGTGGGACCGGCGGTACGGGCTGGGGCCGAGCGTCCGGGAGGACGGCCGTCACCGGCGGTGGTCGCCGGAGGACATCGCGGTGCTGGAGGCCATGTGCCGCCTGACCGCCTCCGGCGTACCCCCGGCGGAGGCCGCCCGCCGGGCGCGCGCCGCCGCCTCGCCCGGGCCGGTTTCCCCACCGACCGCGCAGCCCGTGCAGCCGGTGCAGCCCGTGCAGCCGGTGCAGCCCGTTCCCGCGGAGCCCGCACCACCCGGCGAAGCCGCGCTCCCCGCCGAACCCGCTGCCGCACCGTCCACCGGGCCCACACCGTCCACCGGGCCCGCACTCCCCGCCGAACCCGCCGAACCCGCCGGACCGCCCCCCGCACCGGCCCGCGCGGGGGGCGGCAACACCCTCCCCGTGGGCAGCAGCGTGAGCCGGGAGTGCCGGGGCCTGGCCCGCGCGGCCGTACGCCTGGACGCCCCCGCCCTCGACGACCTGCTGGACAGGGCGATCGCCGCGCACGGCGTGCCCGGCGCCTGGGAGGAGGTGATCATGCCCACCCTGCGGGCGGCGGGCCGCAAGTGGGTCACCTCCGGGGAGCGCTACGTGGAGGTGGAGCACCTGCTGTCCTGGCACGTCTCCTCGGCCCTGCGCCGTGTGGCGGCCCGGCCGCGCTCCGCACCCGCCGCCTCCCCCGCGTCCTCCGCCCCGGTGCTGCTGGCCTGCGCGCCCGACGAGACCCACACCCTCCCGCTGGAGGTCCTGGCCGCCGCGCTGGCCGAGCACGGCGTCGCCGTCCGCATGTTCGGCGCCTCCGTCCCGGCCGGGGCGATGGAGGAGGCCGTCCGCCGCACCGGGCCGTCCGCCGTCGTCCTGTGGTCCCAGACCCGCCGTACCGCCGATCCCGCCCTGGTGCGCCGGGTGCGCGCCACCGCCTGGGGCGTGCGCGGCGCCCGCGTGCGCCCCGCCGTACTGGTCGCCGGGCCGGGCTGGCGGGGGCTGCGCCTGCCGGGCATCGCCCGCCCCCGCGGCCTGCGCGACGCACTCGACCTGCTGACCGCCCCGGCGGAATCCCGGCCGCCGGGCCGTCCGGCCTGACATGCTCGGGAGGCCGACCGCCGAAGGGATCACCGTGGCACAGCCCGAGCACGAGACCCGCACCGCCCTCCCGCCCGCGTTCGAATCGATGACCCTGCTGGTCGCGGCCGTCATCGTCCACGACCGGACCGCCGACCGCGTCCTCCTCCTCCAGCGCGGGCCACGGGCCAGGTTCGCGCGGGGGATGTGGGACCTGCCCACCGGCAAGAGCGACCCCGGCGAGCCCGTCACCGGGACCGCCGTGCGCGAACTCCGCGAGGAGACCGGCCTGATCGTGAAGGCCGAGCACCTGCGCCTGGCCCATGTCGTCCACGGGGCCTGGGGCGTGGAGTCCCCGAACGGCTACCTCACGGTCGTCTTCGCCACCCACGAGTGGTCGGGCGAGCCCGAGAACCGCGAACCGGGCAAGCACTCCCAGGTCCGCTGGACCCCAACCGACGCGATCCCGGAGAACTTCGTCCCCTCCACCGCCGGCGCCCTCCGCGGCTACCTCACCGGCGGCCCGCGGCTCTCCCTCGTCCGCTGGGACACCTGAGGCACCGAGCGCCGGGCGCCGAGCGCCGGGCGGGGCACCGGAGCCTGTTCGGCCTGCTCGGCCGGGCGACACCCCACCCCGACCGATAGTTCACGCTTCACTGGATTCAGGATTCCGTGTACTGTCATGGCGTGTTGACCGTCGCCTCCGACATCGAGGTGCTGGCCCGGTTCGGCCGCGCGCTCGCCGATCCGATCCGCTGCCGGCTCCTGCTCGCCCTACGGCAAGCCCCGGCCTACCCCTCCGACCTCGCCGACTCCCTCGGGATCTCCCGCACCCGGCTGTCGAACCACCTGGCGTGCCTGCGCGACTGCGGCCTGGTGGTGACCGTGCCGGACGGGCGCCGCATCCGCTACGAGCTGGCCGACGAGCGCCTCGGTCACGCGCTGGACGACCTGCGCACCGCGGTGGTGGCGGTGGAGAGCGACCGCACCTGCGCCGAGACCGACGAGGCGGGATGCTGCCCATGACCGCCGTATCCCCGGGTCCTTCCCCCCGGCGCGATGTCCTGGCCCGTCGCATACGGCTACTGGTCGCCGTGACCATCGCGTACAACGTCGTCGAGGCGATCGTCGCGATCACAGCCGGAACGCTGGCCTCCTCCGCCGCGCTGATCGGCTTCGGCCTGGACTCCGCCGTCGAGGTCTCCTCCGCCGCGGCGGTCGCCTGGCAGTTCTCCGCTCGCGACCACCAGGTGCGCGAGGCCAGGGAGAAGAGGACCCTGCGCATCATCGCGGTCTCCTTCTTCGCGCTCGCCGCCTACGTCACCGTCGACGCGGTCCGGGCGCTCACCGGCGCCGGCGAGGCCGAACCCTCCGTACCCGGAGTGGTGCTGGCCTCCCTGTCCCTGGCGATCATGCCGTTCCTCTCCTTCGCCCAGCGCAGGGCCGGACGCGAACTCGGCTCGGCCTCCGCGGTGGCAGACTCCAAGCAGACCCTGCTGTGCACCTACCTCTCGGCCGTCCTGCTGGTGGGCCTGCTCCTCAACGCCACCCTCGGCTGGTCCTGGGCCGACCCCGTCGCCGCCCTGGTCATCGTCGCCGTCGCGGTCAGGGAAGGCCGCGAGGCCTGGCGGGGCGAGAACTGCTGCGCTCCCTCCCTCCCCACCGCGGCGGCCCCCGGCCCGGCCGACGCGGACGGGTGCGGCTGCGGCCCGAACTGCGCCTGACACGAGCCGGACTCGGGTCGCCGTGCCGCATGCGAGGCCGAGCGGGCCGGTATCCGGACAGGGCCGACCGACTCCGACACGGCGCGCACACACCGAACCTCCTCGGTGGAAGACGTTCGCGTCCACGCGCGGGAGCCAGCCTCCGAGGCGATGCCCCTAACGGCCGCCGTCTTCCGCCGTCCACGTCCGGGCCGCCGACCACGTCGTCCTCGTCCGGCGCGGCCCGCGGGCCGAGTTCGCACGGGGGATTGGGCCCCGCCCACCGGCAAGGGCGACCTCGACGAGCACGAGAACCGGACGAACACCCCAGGTCCACTGGCACGGATGGGCGCCCCGGGTGCCTGCGGCTGAGACCGGTCGGTACCCCTACGGCGTCGGCGGCCTTCCCGTATCTCCCGGGAAGGCCGTCGGCATCACGACCCGCGACCGAGCCGCCTCCCCTGCCTCAGCCCCGGTGGGCGGCCTGGAGGAGCAGGACCACGGCGACGGCCGAGACCGCGACCAGGAGGATGGTCCACGTACACGACTCCGGACGCCCGCGGCGCCCGCGGCGGGACATCACCGGTCCGCCCCCTTCCACTCCGCGCCGCCGAACAGCGGCTGCGGGCCGGCCGGTTCGGCGATGCGGTGGGCGTGTACGGCGAGACCGCCGTGCTCGTACGACCAGCCCTGCGCTGACCTGGCACATGCTGACCGGACCGGCGGTCCTGCTTGCGATCGCCGGCGTCGGAGCCCTGCTGGACCGGCCCCGGGCGGGCCTGCGGGACATGGCTCCGGAGGAAACGCCGGAACGTTCGGGAACGCTGAAGGGAACGGAGTGGGATGCCGCGCGCATACGCACCGAGATGCTCGCCCGGCAGCGCACAGTTCTCGTCACCGACGCGGAGGACGTGTCGAAGCCTGCGAGTTCGGCGCGGGACCGGGTCAAGACCTCCACGCTCCGGGAGTACTTCCGGCCCGTGGCCCATGAGCAGGTCCGCGGCCGGCAGGTGACCGTGTACGGGAGGCGTACGCCCGGCCGACCTTCGTGACCTCGGACCTCGGACTTCGGGGCCGGAGCGGTTCGGCGGCGTCAGGAGAGATCCGCCGCCCGTGACCCGCTGTACTCCGCTGCCGTACGGCACGGAAAAGCCCCTCCCGGGAGACCTTGGGAGGGGCTTTGAGCTGTGTGGACCTGAGGGGATTTGAACCCCTGACCCCCTCGATGCGAACGAGGTGCGCTACCGGACTGCGCTACAGGCCCTTGCAACGGGTGAAACCCTAGCATCCCCATGCCCGTGCGCGGAAATCCGTTCCCGCGCTGGTCACGGTGCGCGGGGCGACGGGGGCGCCCGGGGCGGGCGGGGTCACTCGTTGGCCGCGCGGGGGCGGTCCTCGTCCGCGTACTGGTCGAAGAGCGGGGTGCGGTGGCGCGGCGAGGACGAGTGCGGGGAGGCCGGGGCGGAGGGCCGGGCGGGCTCGGAGGAGGCCGTGGTGGAGCGGGCGGAGCTCCAGGCGTCCGGGGCCTCCAGGTCCACGCTGCGGGCCGTGCGCGGGGCGACGGGGGCGTTGACGTACGTGGGCAGCGGTACGGGGGTGGGCTCCCAGCCGCTCTCCACCGGCGCGGGGGTGCGCTCGCGGCGCTGGGCGTCCACCCACTCGGCGTGGTCGGTCTGCTCCACCAGGGCCCGCCGCTCGTCCGCCTCCGGGTCTGAGGCCGGCTCGGGGGCCGGTTCCCGGGTACGGGCGGAGGCGCCCCGGCCGGTGGCGGTACGGCCGGTGGCGCGATCGGCCGGCTCCGCACGGTCGGCGGCGCGCTCCGCACGGCGCTCGCGCAGGTGGCGGGCGGCGGCCTCGGCGTGGCGCCGGTCCATCACGAACTCGAAGCGGCGCCTCTCCTGGGCGCGCATGTGGGCGATGTAGGCGCTCAGCAGCCCGGCCGGGATCGCCGGGGCCCACAGGAACGCGATGCCGCCGACCGCCGCGACGATCGCGCCGAGGGTGAAGGCGAGGAAGAGCACCATCGTGGTGCGCCGGCGGCGGGCGAGGAGTTTGGCCCGGCCCTTCTGTCCCTGGTCGGACTGGTTCGGCTGATTCACCTGGCCCGGCCGGGCCGGTCGGTCCAGGTGGTCCTGCCGGGGGCGGCGCACCTCGGTGGGGGCCTCGGCGCGCGCGACCGTCGCGGGGCCGGGGACCGTGATGTGCTCGGTCACGGGGTCGGCGAGGGCCCGGACGTCGACGCCCGGGGCACTCTGGTCGTCACCGTCGGCGGGGCCGCCGTCCCCGGACGCCCCCTTGAGGTTCCTGGCGTACCGGCGCTCCATGCCCGCCCGGCCGGACAGCAGCCGGATGGCGGTACCGAAGCGCTCCGTCGGACGAGCCTCGTTGAGTTCGTCCTGCCGGCGGAGCCACATCGGCACCAGGTAGGCGGCCCAGGCCCCGACGATGACTGCGTAGATGAGGCCGCTGCTGCTCACCCACCACACGGTAGAGGGGTTTCGCGAAGGTGATACGCCAATTGGCGCGGTGTGTCGCACGATCCGGCTGATATCTCAACCGTTTTTCGTGATTACGGCGGCCTGCCTCCGCGAATGTGTCCGCCCGATGACTGTAGGGTGTCCTACCCTCGGGCAATATCGAACATTTATTTTATTTCTGCGAGGCGCCGGGAAGAGAGCGCCGGTGCCAGCGGTTCAGCAGGCCCTCGGGGACGTCCTCCGTGGTCAGCGCGTAGACCAGGTGGTCGCGCCAGGCGCCGTCGATGTGCAGATAACGCGGCCGCAGCCCTTCCTCGCGGAATCCGAGTTTCTCCACCACCCGCCGGCTCGGCCCGTTCTCCGGGCGGATGCAGACCTCGATACGGTGCAGTCCGACGGTGCGGAAGCAGTGGTCCACGGCGAGCGCGACGGCCGTCGGCATCACACCGCGTCCGGCCACCTCCCGGTCCACCCAGTAACCGACATGACCCGAGCACATCGAGCCCCAGGTGATGCCCGCGACGGTGAGCTGGCCGACCAGCCGCCCCCGGTACTCGATCACGAAGGGCAGCATCCGGCCCGCCTGCGCCTCCGTCCGCAGATGCCGGACCATCTGCCGGTACGTCGGGCGGCGCGGCGGCAGACGGCCGGGCAGGGCGGGCGGAACGGTGGCCTCCCAGGGGCGCAGCCAGTCGCGGTTGCGCTGGTTCACCTCGCGCCAGACGCGGTGGTCGCGCAGCCTTATGGGGCGGAGGGTGATGTCACCGTCCGTCAGATCGACCGGCCAGGATGCGTTCAGTGGGGTGCGTCCTTCCTGGGGTGGTCGCCGCCGTGGATCTGGTCCACGGCGTGCGGCAGCAGGGGCTCCAGGACCGCCAGGCCGTCGCGTACGCCTCCGGTGGAACCCGGGAGGTTGACGATCAGGGTGCGGCCGGCGACGCCCGCGACACCGCGCGAGAGGGCGGCGGTCGGCACCTTGGGCCTCCCCGCGGCGCGGATGGCCTCGGGGATGCCGGGTACCTCGTGGTCGAGCACGGCCCGGGTCATCTCCGGGGTGCGGTCGGTGGGCGAGATGCCGGTGCCGCCGGTGGTGAGCACCACGGCGTAGCCGTCGGCCACGGCCTCGCGCAGCACGTCCTGGACGGGCTCGCCGTCGGGGACGACGCGCGGGCCGTCGGTGGCGAAGCCCAGCGCGCGCAGGGCCTCGGCCAGCAGCGGGCCGGTGGTGTCGGAGTAGACGCCCGCGGCGGCGCGGTTGGAGACGGTGACGGCGAGGGCGCGGCGGGCCATGGGCACGGGGCCGGAACCGGGCTCTGCCCCGGAAGCGGGCATGTGCGCGGACACGGGCTCGGTCATCGGCCGCGGCTCCAGTCCCCGGAGGCTCCCCCGGTCTTCTCCTCCACCCGCACGTCCGTGATGACGGCCCCCTTGTCGACGGCCTTGACCATGTCGACGACCGTCAGCGCCGCGACCGACACGGCCGTCAGCGCCTCCATCTCCACGCCCGTGCGGTCGGTGGTGCGCACCGTGGCCGCGATCTCCACCGCGTCGTCGGCGACGGCGAGGTCGACCTTCACCCCGGACAGCGCCAGCGGGTGGCACAGCGGTACGAGGTCGGGGGTGCGCTTGGCGCCCATGATCCCGGCGATACGGGCGACCGAGAGCGCGTCGCCCTTGGGCACGCCCTCGCCGCGCAGCAGTTCCACCACCCGGGGGGAGACGCGTACGCGGCCGGTGGCGCGCGCCGTGCGGGCGGTGACGTCCTTGGCCGAGACGTCGACCATCCGGGCCGCGCCCGCCTCGTCGATGTGGGTGAGGCCGGCGGCCCCGTCCGTTGGACTCCCCTGTCGCGCGCTGCTCATCGCTCTCCCGCGTCGGTCCGCTCCGGACGACAACGGTACCCGCCGCGGCGCGGGCGCCGTCGCCTCAGTCCAGGAGCACGACCTCCAGTTCGTCGCCCCGGGCGACCTCCGTGGTCCGCTCGGGTACGACGACCAGCGCGTCGGCGCGGGCCAGGGAGCCCAGCAGATGGGAGCCGGGGCCGCCCACCGGGCGGACCGTGCCCAGCTCCTCCCCGGCGGCCGGGGGCAGGTACCGGCCGCGCAGGAACTGGCGCTTGCCCTCCGGGGAGGCGATCGGCTCCTCGCACTCCAGGCGGGCGGTGACCGTGCGCCGGTTGACGGGCTCCAGGCCCATCAGGGCGCGCAGGGCCGGGCGGACGAACAGCTCGAATGAGACGTAGGAGCTGACCGGGTTGCCGGGGAGTGCGAACAGCGGGATCCGGTCGGGACCGACCAGGCCGAAGCCCTGCGGCTTGCCGGGCTGCATGGCCAGGCGGCGGAACTCCACGCGGGCGGGGGGCCGGCCCGCGCGGTGCGCGCCGGGGGCCTCGGGCTCCCCGCCGCCCCCGCCGTTCCCGTCTTCTCCGCCGTCCCCGCCCTCGTCCCCGTCCCCGTGGCCCGGCTGCTCGGCGCCGCCCAGCACGGTGCCCTCCAGGCCGGTGAGCGCCTCCTTGACCACGTCGTACGCGCCGACGCTGACGCCGCCGCTGGTGACGACGGCGTCGGCGCGGGCGAGCTGGTCCTCGATGACGGTGCGCAGGGTGGCGGCGTCGTCGGCCACCGCGCCGACGCGGTAGGCGATGGCGCCGGCGTCGCGGGCGGCGGCGGTCAGGGCGAAGCTGTTGGAGTCGTGGATCTGGCCGGGGCCCAACGGCGCGCCGGGGCGGACCAGTTCGCTGCCGGTGGAGAGCACCACCACGCGCGGACGGGGCCGTACGGTGACGGTGCCGCAGCCGACGGCGGCCAGCAGGCCGATCTGCGCCGGGCCCAGGACGGTGCCGGCCTCCAGGGCGACGGAGCCGGCGCGTACGTCGCTCCCCCTGCCCCGCACGTACTGCCGCGCCGTCACCGGGCGGTGGACGCGGACCTCGCCGGCCGCGCCGGACGGGTCGGCGCTGTGGGCGGCCATGGCGTCGGCCGGGCCGCCGCCGGCCAGGGCCTCCACCGACTCGCGGACCTCCAGGGCGTTGCCCGCGGTCAGGCCGAGCGGGGTTGACATGTCGGTGAGCAGGGCGACGGTGCGCACCCCGTGGTCGG
>NZ_JBKJFM010000101.1:0-23078 GCF_046614825.1 Streptomyces nanhaiensis | reverse complement strand
GGAACCCTTCCTCCCTGGGTACGGGATCCTGTCTGCCCAAGAGTCAACCCGGAACCTCGCCCTTCCCCCCTCCACTGTCCACGCGCTGGTGACCACCCTGGCCCGGATCGAGGCCGCCGCCACGGGCCGGGCACAGCCCGTGGCGACCGTGCGCCACCGGCACCTGGCCGAGCGGCCCCTGGTCCTGGTGCCGCTGACCACCGCCGGCGAGGCCGGCGCCCCGCTGGGCGCGATGGTGGGGACGGACCGGGACGCGCCGCGCCTGCTGGTCGTGCCCCAGCCGCGCGACCGCACGCTGCGCTTCGCCTTCCTCGCCGAACTGGCCGACGCCGTACTGCCCCATCTGGAGTCCGCGCAGGACGAGGTGGAGCTCGTGGAGCGCTCCGAGACCGACCCGGAGACGGGCAGGAAGGCGAAGGTCGAGGTCGAGCTGTGCGCGGACGCGCCGCAGCTCGTCGTGCCCAGCTCCGCGGGCGTCGACCACGTACGGCTGCTGGGCCGGTCCATGCGCTTCCGCCGCACCGCCGAGGAGGACCCGGAGGCCGCCCACCCCGCCCCGCCCCGGCTGCCGCTGCTGGGGCGGTGGCTGACGCACTACGGGGAGCGGGCCCGGGTGCCGGGCTCCTCGCTGCTGCTGGCCGTCACCGAGGTGCTGGGCCGCCACTGGGCCACGGGCCAGAGCCGCCTGGAGGACCAGCACCTGGGCGCCCTGCTGGCCTGGATCACCGCCGGGGAGGGCGAGTCGGGCGCGGAGGCCGCCCTCCGCGCCGAGCTGGCCCGCGACCGCGACGGGCTGCTGCTGACCCCGCCCGCGGGCCCGGCCACCGATCCGGCCTTCGACAACCGCAGGCTGGCCCCGGCAGTCGCTCGGTACGACGCGGGACTGCCCGGCGCCGAGGCGGAGATCCGCGAACTGGTCGCCTCCCAGCTGCGGCCCACCTGGGACGCGGTGTGGCAGGGCCTGGACCTGCTGCGCGCGCTGCCGCCGGGCGCCCACGTCGCCGACCGCTGGAAGCGGGACCGCTGGTCCTACACCGCGCACCGCGACCGGCTGCGCGCCGGAGAGCCGCCGCAGCCCAGGCGCGACGACGCGGTGACGGCGGCCCGCAAGCTCGCCGCCCGGGAGACGGCCCAGGCGGAGCTGGCAGCCCAGGAGGCGCTGGACGACCCGCTGGTGATGGCGGAGCGGCGGATGGCCGGGGAGGCGTTCGAGGGCGAGGTGGTCGAGGTGGAGACGGCGTACTCGTCGGGGAAGCGTCCGATGCCGCGCCCGCTGGTCACCGTCCGCACCGCCGACCGGCCGCACCTGGAGGGGGGCGAGCGGCTGCACCGGGCCCTGGGGAGCGGGAAGCCGCAGCCGGGGACGTTCGCCGGATCCCCCGCGCCGGGGCTGCTGACGGTACGGTTGACCGGCGGCATGGGCCGCGGCAGGGAGCCCGAGGCCGGCTCGGTGCCGGAGAAGGGCGAGACGGTGTGCTGGACGCTGTTCGAGCACGCGCCGCGCGGCGGACCGGACCTGCCGGACCCGGAGGAGACGCCGTGGACGCACGGCGGCCCGCCCGACCCCGACGCCCTGGACGCGCCCGACCCCGTGACGCCGGAGGACCTGCTTTGAGCGGCACCCCGGCCGGCGCCCACGCCGGCGCCGCGCCCGTCGACGAAACCGGGACCGGCGCCGCGCCCGACCCGGGTGCGGCCGCCGCCGCGGCGACCGGCGCGATCCTGCGCGACGTCCTCTCGGGCGCCCACCGCGGTGTGGTCGTGGACTCGCCGCCCGGCGCCGGCAAGACCACGCTGGTGGTGAGCGCCGCCCGGGAACTGGCCGCCGCGGGCCGTCCGCTGATGATCGTCGCCCAGACCAACGCCCAGGTCGACGACCTCGTGGACCGGCTGGCGACCGCCGAACCGGAACTGCCGGTGGGCCGGCTGCACAGCAGCGAGGCGCAGCCGTACTCCCCGGTGCTGGACCGCCACCCTTCGGTGGTGAAGTCGTCGAAGGCCGCGGATCTGGCCGGGCTGGACGTGGTGGTCTCCACGGCCGCCAAGTGGGCCCACGTCAGGGGCGCCGGGCCGTGGGAGCAGGCCATCGTGGACGAGGCGTACCAGATGCGCTCCGACGCGCTGCTGTCGGTGGCCGGGCTGTTCGAGCGGGCGCTGTTCGTGGGCGATCCCGGCCAGCTCGACCCGTTCAGCCAGGTCGGCGCCGAGCAGTGGGCGGGGCTGTCGTACGACCCGTCGGCCAGCGCCGTGACCACGCTGCTGGCGCACAACCCGGGTCTTCCCGTGCACCGGCTGCCGGTCTCCTGGCGGCTGCCCGCCTCGGCCGCGCCGCTGGTGTCGAGGGCGTTCTACCCCTACACCCCGTTCCGCAGCGGCACCGGGCCGGGCGAGCGGCGGCTGGAGTTCAAGGCGCCCTCCGACGGTTCCCCCGTGGACCGGGTGCTGGACGAGGCGGCCGGTTCCGGATGGGGGCTGCTGGAGCTGCCGGCCCGCCACACCCCGCGTACCGACCCGGAGGCGGTCGCGGCCGTTGCCGCGGTGGTGCGGCGGCTGCTGGAGCGCGGCGGCGAGGCGTTCGGCGGGCGCTCCGGGGAGCCCTCCCCGGTGACGGCGGAGAGGATCGCGGTGGGCACCGCCCATCGCGACCAGGCGGCGGCCGTCCGCGCGGCGCTGGCCTGCCTGGGCGTGACGGATGTCGCGGTGGACACCGCCAACCGGCTCCAGGGGCGCGAGTTCGACGTGACGGTGGTGCTCCATCCGCTGTCGGGCCGCCCGGACGCCACGGCCTTCCACCTGGAGACGGGGCGGCTGTGCGTGCTGGCCTCGCGCCACCGGCACGCCTGTGTGGTGGTGTGCCGGGCGGGCGTCCCCGAGCTGCTGGACGAGTACCCCTCCGCCGAGCCGGTCCAGCTCGGCGTCACGGTCAAGTTCCCGGACGGCTGGGAGGCCAACCACGCGGTCCTGGCCCATCTGGCGGAGCACACCGTGCCCTGGTGAGCGGCCCCGCGCAAGGCGGCCGGGAGGGGCCGGCCGCCCGGACCCGCGCCGGGCGGGCACGAGGGGGGACAATGGAACGCTGCCCACGACCGACGGAGGTATCTCCATGCCCGAGCCGAACCCGGCTCCGGAACGGCGCGACGGCGAGCCGCGCCATCGGCGCCCCGCACCGCTGCTCTTCGAGCCGCCGGACGCCGCCGCGGACCCCGAGCACTTCTTCGACCTGGAGTCCATCGAGGATCCGCGCGAGCTGCTGGGCCGCGCCACCGAACTGGCGCTGGCCTTCCGCGCGGCGGCGGACCGGGCCATGGAGTTCCAGGCCTTGGCGGCGGCGCAGCTCGCCGACCCCAGGCGCTTCGACCGGCTGCCGGACGAGGCGATCGCCGAGCGGGCCGAGTGGACGGCCGACTACGCCCGCAAGATGATCGAGTTCGGCCGCGAGCTGATGCGGGACCGCACCCCGGAGTGACGGCGCGGAGTGACGCGCGGGGCGACGGCCGACGCGGGACGGCCGGGGTGCGGTGGACCGCGGCGGCGGTCACGGCGGCGGTCACGGCTACGCCCGCGGCATATGCGGCGCGAAAGATACCCGAAGCCGCCGCACCGCGTCCCGTTTTCACGGATTTCCAGGGACGGTACACAGGTTGCCGGTAGATGTTGGGGGCATGAGCGATCCCGCCGCCTATGTGACCCCTGCCGGAGCCGAGTGGCTCGCCTCCTCGAGCGCCTTCCCGCGCAGCGTCCACGCCCTGTGGGCGGTGCGCCCCGGCGCCCCGAGCACCCTGCCCTGCGGCACCGCCTTCGACGTGGTCAGCGTCGGCACGCTGTTCGGCCGCCGGATGCTGGACCGGCTGTGGACCACCGGGCCGGGCACCGGCCCGGTGGCGCTCCACGCGGGCCGGATGCTCCTGTTCGCAGAGCCCGGCACCGCCCAGCGGCTGCCGGCCCTGCTGCGCTGGCGGGAGTGGCGGGGCTCGTCCGCACCGGCGGGCGGGACCGAGGACCGCGCGGACGGTACGGACGGTACGGAGGGCGCTGCGGAAACGATCCCCCCGCTCCTGTGCTACGGCCTCGGCGACGCCGTGACCATCCCTCCGCCGGTGCCCGGCGAGGGCTGCCCGCCCACCACCCGCTGGCTGGTCGCCCCGGACGTCCGCAAGCCCTGGCTGCCGGGCACCGAGGCGCTGCTGTGGGCCTGCGTGCGGGCCGTTCGCGAGGGCGGCCGGGGGCTCGCCGGCGGCCGTGATCAACCGATTTCCGCTCCCTCGGATCAGGGTGCTAAGGTTTACCACGTCAACAGGCGCCGCTAGCTCAGTTGGTTAGAGCAGCTGACTCTTAATCAGCGGGTCCGGGGTTCGAGTCCCTGGCGGCGTACAGACAACCGGAAGGCCCCCGCGGAAGCGGGGGCCTTCCGGCGTCACACCCGCGTACGGGCCTTCGGCTCCGGGATCCCGCTCACACCGCCCCGGGGCCGGGGCCCGGCACTCCCCGCACGGTGACCTCCACCCGCCAGCCCCGCTCGGTGCGGTCCACGACCTCCACGCGCACCGTGCCCGTTTCCACGTCCACGTCCACGGCCTCCCCCGGGCCCAGCGGCGCGTCGGCCAGCGGCGGGTACACCGAGACGCGGTCGCACGCCCCGGTGCCGGGGTGCCCGTCGACCACCTTGACGGGGCCCTGCGCCGAGGGGACGTCGCTGCGCACCCGGTAGACCAGTACGCCGCTGGTGCAGGAGGTGACGTCGTTGCCGCTGGGCTCCCTCGCCTCGATCGCCAGCGCCTCGCCGCGCCCCGTGCGGACCGCGACCAGCCGGGTGTCGGAACCGCCGGGCCCGCCGCCGTCCGGTGCGCTGACCGCACGCAGGGTGTGCCGGCTGGTGCCGGCCTCGGCCCGGCAGTCGACCCGGCCGCCGTCCAGCCAGCCCAGCTTCCACTTGTGCCAGCCGAAGGGGTCCGGGGAGAGCCCGAACTGGCTGCCCATGATGTCCCAGTCGCCGACGTGGGTGTCCCAGTCGCCCTCGCCGTCCTCGGGCTGGTGGTAGAGGTCGGGGAGGTCGAAGATGTGCAGGGTCTCGTGGGCGAGGACGTTGCGGTCCGGCGGTTGCTTCTCGAAGACCGTCACGACCCGGTGCAGCTCGACGCCGTCCACGGTGATCGGCTCCTCGAGGTTGACGACCTTGGTGGCGTCGGAGTTCACGCCCGGCGCGTCGGGGTCGGCGACGAGGTAGACGATGTCGTAGTCGCCGAAGTCCACGTGCGGGTCGGCGGCGGCGACGGCGTCGTGGAGGTAGGCGCCGCGCAGGTCCGGTTCCCAGTCGCGCTGTATCCCGTACGCCCGCGAGTCGGCGGCCATCTCGAACCAGCGGGGGGTCACGTGCGGGCGCAGCTCGAACGCCCCGTAGGAGGCGCGCTCGAAGAAGTCCGAGGTGTCGGGGAAGTAGTCGGCGGCCAGAGCGCGGGGCGAGGCGGCGGGCCGGGCCTCGGGGAAGGACAGGAAGACCATCAGCGCGTCGAGCTCTCCCAAGGGGCGGGGGTAGGCCGGGTTCCAGGTGTCCAGGCCCTCGGAGTGGTGGAGTGCGGTGCGCTCCAGTGCGCAGGAGTCGGCGCCGGCCGCGACGGCGACCGGTCCGGTGACCAGGCTGGTGCCGACCAGCGCGGAGAACGCCGTGATCACCGCCCCGGTCCGGCGCGACCGGGGGCCCGGCCAGGAGCCGCCCGGCCGGAACACGGGCTCGTTCCGCCCCCCTCCGGTCCACTCGGCCCTGCGCGTAAGCCGCACATCGTCCTCCCGCGGTGGTGTCGGGGCACGGCGCCCCCGGGGAGGGGCACGGCACCCACTGTGTGCCTTCCTGTGCCCGCGTGCCCCGTTCCGCTGAGCCGTACGAGTGAGACCCCACAGGATCACCGTGCGTAACAATCGGTCATCATCGGTCGCCTGCGGGAAGTTGCCGCGCAGGAACGATCAGCCGCTCGAAAATGCGTCCCAGGAGTCCGCCGCACGGATCCGGAACACTCCGCGCGACACTGGCTCGGCCGCCCGATAAGCCTCTATGATCGGCACATTTCCAGGGCGGACACCCCCACGACGACCACCGGCCCGCCGCCCGGGCCACCTACACGAGACGAGTCCCCCGCGGGAGCGATCGGTGAATGGACCACTCGACGGACCGGGCAGGAAACCGGGTGACAGTCCGGGCACGACGACCCCCGCCGTGACCGAGAGTGACGATCCCGCGGGCTTCCGGGCGCCCGCCTCCCCCGGCCCTCCCCTGGGCCCGGCGGACTACCGCACCGCCTTCGAGGCCGCCGGCCTGGCGATGGCGGTGATCGACGGCGAGGGGCGCGTCCTGGCCGCCAACCACGCGCTCGGCCAGCTCCTGGGCTCCCCCGCCGCCGAGCTCGCCGGCACCCCCGTCACCGCCCTGGCCGGGCTCGGCATCGACGACCGGGCCCGCGACGAGTGCCAGGCCGTGCTGGAGGGGCGCAGCGACTCCATGAGCTGCACCCGCCGCCTCAAGCACGGGGACGGCCGCTCCGTCTGGGCCAGGGTCACCGTGGTGCCCACCGGTGAGCCCGCCGCACGGCCCGGGCGGCGGCGCGGCACCGCGCTGCTGTCCGTCGCCGACATCAGCGAGCGGTGCGACCTCCAGGAGCGGCTGCGCCACCTGCAGATGCACGACCCGGTCACCAGACTGCCCAACCGGTCGCTGTTCTTCGAGCGGCTGTCCACCGCGCTCGCCGAGTCCACCACCGGCCGGATCGGGCTGTGCTACCTGGACCTGGACGGCTTCAAGGCCGTCAACGACACCCTCGGCCACCGGGTGGGCGACCGTCTCCTGGACGCGGTCGCCGACCGGCTGCGCCGGTGCGCCGAGCCGGGCGGGCATCTGGTGGCGCGGCTGGGCGGCGACGAGTTCGCCCTGCTCGCCGAGGCGTCCACCGGCACCCAGCCGCTGACCGAGCTGGCCGAGCAGGTGCTCGCCGCCCTCCAGCGGCCGTTCGACCTGGACGGGCAGCGGCTGGCGGTCTCCGCGAGCATCGGGGTGGTGGAGCGGCCCGCCGCCGGGACCACCGCCACGGAGCTGATGCAGGCCGCGGACACCACGCTCTACTGGGCGAAGGCCGACGGCAAGGCCCGCTGGACGCTCTTCGACCCCGAGCGCAACGCCCACCGCATGACCCGCCAGGCGCTGTCCAGCACCCTGCGTCCGGCACTGGAGCGCGGCGAGTTCGCGCTGGAGTACCAGCCGATCGTCTCCCTGCACGACGAGACGCTCACCGGGGTGGAGGCGCTGGTGCGCTGGCGGCACCCGCGGCTCGGCACGCTCGCCCCCAACCGGTTCATCGGGCTGGCCGAGGAGAACGGCGCCATCGTGCCGCTGGGCCGCTGGATCCTCGCCGAATCGTGCCGCCAGGCCCGCCGCTGGCAGCTGGAGCAGCCCTGCCGGCCGCTGTACGTCAGCGTCAACGTGGCCGTGCGGCAGGTGTGGGACTCGGATCTGGTGGCCGACGTCGCGGCGATCCTGGAGGAGACGGGGCTGCCGGCGGGGCTGCTCCAGCTGGAGCTGACCGAGTCGGCGGTGATGGGCTCGGCGGGACGGCCGCTGAAGGCGCTCCAGGCGCTGTCCGACATGGGGGTGCGCATCGCGATCGACGACTTCGGCACCGGCTACTCCAACCTCGCCTACCTCAGCAGGCTCCCGGTGCGCGGGCTGAAGCTGGACGGAACGTTCGTCCGCGGCTTCCGCACCGCCCGCTCCCTCAACCCCGCCGACGAGACGATCGTCACCTCGCTGGTCCAGCTCGCCCACAACCTCGGGCTGACGGTCACCGCCGAGTGCGTCGAGGGCCCGGCCCAGGCCGACCGGCTGCGGCGGATCGGCTGCGACACCGGCCAGGGGTGGCACTACTCCAAGCCGGTGCCGCCGGACCGCATCAGTCAGCTGCTGGTGGCGGACGGCAGCCCGTAGGCGTCGGCGATCAGCCCGTAGCTGCGCAGCCGCGCCGGCGCCCCGTGGGACTGCGAGGTGATCATCAGCTCGTCGGCTCCGGTGCGCTCGGCCAGCGCGTCGAGACCGTCGCGCACCTGCCCGGGCGTGCCGTACACCACGTTGGCCAGCCAGCCGCGCACGAAGTCGCGCTCCAGCTCGCCCATGCCCCGCTCGTACTCCTCGGCCTCCTCGGGCGTGGGCACCAGGCCGGGGCGCCCGGTGCGCAGCCGCAGCATCGACAGCGCGCCGGTCATCACCTGGCGGTACGCCTCCCTCTCCTCGTCGGCGGCCAGGGCCGAGACGCCGATCAGGGCGTACGGCTCGTCCAGCACCTCCGAGGGGCGGAAGGAGGAGCGGTACAGCTCCAGGGCGGGCAGGGTGTTGGCCGCCGAGAAGTGGTGGGCGAAGGCGAAGGGCAGGCCCAGGCTCCCGGCGAGCTGCGCGCTGAAGCCGGAGGAGCCCAGCAGCCACACCGGCGGCCGGTCAGCCGACTGCACCCCGCCGGGCACGCGCCCCTGGACGGGGCCGGGGACGGCGTGGACGCGGGCGTACGGGTGGCCGTCGGGGAAGTCGCCGTCGAGGAACCTGATCAGCTCGGCGAGCTGCCGCGGGAAGTCGTCGGCCGCCTCGTGCGGCCGGTCGGTGCGGCGCAGCGCGGCGGCCGTCGCCCCGTCGGTGCCGGGGGCGCGGCCCAGGCCCAGGTCGATGCGGCCGGGGGCGAGCGCCTCCAGGGTGCCGAACTGCTCGGCGATCACCAGGGGCGCGTGGTTGGGCAGCATCACCCCGCCCGAGCCGAGGCGTATGGAGTCGGTGTGGGCCGCGAGGTGGGCCAGGATGACGGCGGGCGAGGAGCTGGCCACCCCGGGCATGGAGTGGTGCTCGGCGACCCACAGCCGGTGGTAGCCCCGGCCCTCGGCCAGCTTCGCGATCTCCACGGAGGTGCGCAGGGCGTCGGCGGCGGTGCGGCCGGCGCCGACGGTGGCCAGGTCGAGTACGGACAGCGGGACGGGGGCGGTGCCCCGCGCCGTGCCTCTCACCGGGTCGCCGCCGTGTCCGCCGGCCGGTGCGCCGTTCCTCGCGTCCGCGTCCTTGACCGGATCCATCGCGGGCTGCCTCCTCGTGGTGCGTGTGCCGCGGGACGTCCGCGCCGGAAGAGCACAGCCCGCACGGCCCGCCCGTTATTCCCGCAGGAGCAGCGGTTCCGCGAGCGCCCGGCCGTCGAAGAGCGCCCCCAGCGCCGGGCAGGAGACCGTGCGGTCCAGCAGGCGCAGTCCCTCCCAGACGGTGACCTGGTTGGCGGTGAGCACCGGCTTGCCCAGCGCCGCCTCCAGCTCGGGGAGCCAGGCGGCGGTGTGCAGGGCGGTGTCGGGCAGCAGTACGGCCTGTGCGTCCGGATGGTCGCCCGCGCGGGCCAGCGCCAGCACCTCCTCGCGGCCCCAGGTGCCGACCTCGGCGGCGGTGACGATCCCGGCGCCGCGCACCGACACCACCTCGGCGCCCGCCGCCTTGAGGAAGGCCCTGAAGTGCTCGGCCACGTCCTCGGGGTAGGTGGCGGCGACGGCGACCCGCTCGACCCCCAGCGCCTGTACGGCGTGGGCGAAGGCGAAGGATGTGCTGGAGGCGGGGAGCGCGGCGGCCGAGGAGAGCTCGCGCACCTGCTCGTGCGCCCCGTCCCAGCCGAAGACGAAGCTGGCGCTGGTGCACGCCCACACCACCGCGTGGGCGCCGTGCTCGCGCAGCCGCCCGATCCCGGCCGACAGACGGGCGGTGGACCCCATCTCCAGCAGCGCGTCCACGCGGTGCGCGTCCTCGCCGATGTCGGTGTGGACCAGCGGCAGCCGGACGGAGGCGGCGACCTCTCCGAGGACCGCCTCCAGCCGGGGGTACTCGTCCTCGGCGGAGTGCCCGGGATAGAGGAATCCGACGACGTCCGCTGTGCGTTCCACCCGCTCCACCCGTTCCGCCTCTTCGGTCCGGCCCGTCCGGTCCATCCGGTCCATCCGCTCCTCCTCTTCCTCGGTTTCCTCTGCGGTGGTCCCCTCCCCGCGGCGGTGGGGCCGCGGGGAGGGATCACAGGAGCGGCAGTCCGCCCGGTTCGTCCGGAAAGGGCGGCAGCTCCGCACCCTCGGCCGCCTCCGGCTCCGTTCCGGCCACCGCGGGCTCCGGCTCCCGTTCGGCCGACGGCCCGGGCACCCCCGCGGCGCTCCCCAACTCCGTTGCGCCGTCCGGGATCACGGGCGGCCCAGGCGGCAGGGACGACATGGACGCCGGGCCGCGCCGGGCCACGGGGTCGAGCAGCGCCTGGTAGGGGCCGACCGCGTCCTTGCCGATGCGGCGCAGCGCCGACCACACGGTGACCTGGTTGGCGGAGAGCACCGGCATCCGCAGCTCCGCCTCCAACTGCGGGATCACGTCGTACGTCGGCAGGTTGGTGCAGCTGATGAACAGGGCGTCGGGCGCGTCCACCACGGCCTCGCGGGCCATGTCCACCACGTCCCGGTACGGCACCCGCCAGATCTCCCGCGTCAGCCCCAGATAGCTGCGGCCGGTGACCTCGATCCCGGCCTCGCCCAGGAAGGCCTCCAGGGAGTCGGTCACCGACCGGGTGTACGGGGTGACGACGGCGACCCGCCGCGCGCCGAGTTCCTCCAGCGCCTCCAGCAGGGCGCCCGAGGTGGTGAGGGAGGGGACCTCCCCGGAGAGCTCCATGGCCGCGCACATGGCCCTCTCCCCGCCCGTGCCGCCCACGAAGGAGCCGGACGTGCAGGCGTACGCCACCACTTCCGGCGCCACGGCGCACAGCGCCTGGACGGCCTCCCGCAGCGTCTCGTGCTCACTGACGAGCCGGGCCAGGTCCAGGCTCACCTCGACGGGGACGAACGGAGTGCGGGTCAGGTGCAGGGAGACGTCGTCGGGGACCCACCGCCACAGTTCGCGGTCGAGTGCGAAGTCGAAGGGGGCGACGACACCGACTCCGCGCTGCGGATGCGGACCGCCGAGGAACGAGACATCCATGAGCACCCCTTGAAGAGGGTAGGGGCGGCCAAGGGCCGTTGACGGGGGAAAAGGCCGGCGGAAGAGAGCCGGGACGCCGGGACAGATGCCTTCGTTGACGAAGGTAGTTACAGGTCCCTACCGTGGTCAATCCTTCCGTCCGTCCGTGCGTCCGTACGGTGCCCCCGCCCTCTTCCCGTGCGGCCCCGATACTTCCCCGTCCTCGTTGCCCCCTCGTTGCGAAACGGTTTTCCGCCCATGTCAGAAACGACTGTTCCAGTCGGCGCCCCCGTTCTCTGCGTTCTCGGTTCCTCCGGTGTTCCCGGCGTTCCCGGTGCTCCCGGCGGCGGCCTGCCGAACCCGCCGGATCTGGAGCGCCTCTCGGGGCGCGCCCGGGTGGAGTACGCCGACGAGGACTCGCTGGCCGCCCTGCTCCCGGCCGCGGACGTGCTGCTGGTCTGGGACTTCGCCTCCGACGCCGTACGCCGCGCCTGGCCCGGACCGGGCCGGCGGCCGGAATGGGTGCACACCGCGAGCGCCGGGGTCGACCGGCTGCTGAGCTGTCCGGAACTGGTCGACTCGAAGACGGTGATCACAAATGCGCGGGGGGTCTTCGACCAGCCCATCGCCGAATACGTCGCAGGTCTCGTCCTGGCTTTGGCCAAGGATTTTCACGGTAGTTGGGAATTGCAGCGGCAGCGGCGCTGGCAGCACCGGGAGACAATGCGGCTGGCCGGAACTCACGCGATTGTCGTAGGTTCGGGTCCCATCGGCCGGGCAATCGGCCGCACACTCATGGCACTGGGTGTCGAAGTCGAACTCGTGGGGCGCACGGAACGGTCCGGCGATCCGGAATTCGGCCGGATTCACGCCAGTGGGGTGCTCGACTCCCTGCTCCCCTCCGCCGACTGGGTCGTGTGCGCGGCGCCCCTGACCGAGTCGACCGCCGGGATGTTCGACGCCGCCGCCTTCGCCCGGATGAAGCCGACGGCCCGTTTCGTCAACGTCGGACGCGGAGCGCACGTGGTGCAGGAGGACCTGGTCGAGGCGCTGGTCTCGCGCCGGATCGCGGCGGCGGCGCTGGACGTCTTCGCCGACGAGCCGCTGCCCTCCGGCAGCCCGCTGTGGGACGTCCCCGGCCTGCTGGTGTCACCGCACATGAGCGGCGACACCGTCGGCTGGCGCGACGACCTCGCCCGGCAGTTCTGCGACAACTTCGACCGTTGGGCGGCGGGCGAGCCCCTGTTCAACGTCGTGGACAAACAGCTCGGTTACGTCCCGGACAGGAGCGCGCCATGACCGGCCCCACCCGCCCGACCGGCTCCGCCGACCCGGCCGACCCCGCCGACCTCACGGCCATGACCGCCGCCCGGCTCGTCGAGGGCTACGCCCGCGGGGAGTTCACCCCCGTGGAGGCGGTCCGCGCCGTGCTGGAGCGGTCCGAGCACGTCCAGCCGGCGGTGAACGCGTTCGTCCGCATCGACGCCGAGGCGGCGATGGACCAGGCGCGGCAGTCCGCCGACCGGTGGCGGCGCGGGGAGCCGGCCGGCCTGCTGGACGGGGTCCCGGTGTCGGTGAAGGACATCCTGCTGCTGCGCGGCGGCCCGACGCTGCGCGGCTCGTGGACGGTCTCCGCGGACGGCCCCTGGGACGAGGACGCCCCCTCGGTGGCGCGGCTGCGCGAGCACGGGGCGGTGTTCACGGGCAAGACGACGACGCCGGAGTTCGGCTGGAAGGGCGTCACCGACAGCCCGCGGCACGGCGCGACGGGAAACCCGTACGCACCGGGGCGCACCGCGGGCGGCTCCAGCGGCGGCAGCGCGGCCGCGGTGGCACTGGGGGCCGGGCCGCTGAGCCTGGGCACCGACGGCGGCGGCTCGGTGCGCATCCCGGCGTCCTTCTGCGGGATCTTCGCGCTGAAGCCGACGTACGGGCGGGTGCCGCTGTACCCGGCCAGCGCCTACGGGACGCTCGCGCACGTCGGCCCGATGACCCGCGACGCACGGGACGCGGCGCTGCTGATGGACGTGATCACCGGCCCGGACGCCCGCGACTGGTCGCAGCTCGGGCCGGTGCCCGGCAGCTTCCGCGACGGCCTCGGCGGCGGGGTCGCCGGTCTGCGGGTGGCCTACTCCCCCGACCTCGGCGGCCGGGTGGAGGTGGACCGCGAGGTCGCGGCGGCGGTGCGGCGGGCCGTGGAGGCGCTGGAGGGGCTGGGCGCGCGGGTGGAGGAGTGCGACCCGGGCCTGCCCGACTCCCTGGAGGCCTTCCACACCCTGTGGTTCAGCGGCGCCGCCCGGGTGACCCAGCACCTGGACCCCGAGCGGCGCGCACTGCTGGACCCGGGCCTGCGGGAGGTGTGCGAGCGGGGCGCGGCCTACGGCGCGCTGGACTACCTGGCTGCGGTGGACGTGCGGATGTCGATGGGCCGGCTGATGGGCGCCTTCCACACGGAGTACGACCTGCTGGTCACCCCGACGCTGCCGGTCACCGCCTTCGAGCTGGGCGGCGAGGTGCCGCCGGGCTCGCCGTACACCCGCTGGACGGGCTGGACGCCGTTCACCTATCCGTTCAACATGACCCAGCAGCCCGCGGCGTCCCTGCCCTGCGGGGTGGACGGCGGCGGACTGCCGATCGGGGTGCAGCTGGTGGGCGCGCGGCACGCGGACGCGCTGGTGCTGCGCGCCGCGCACGCGCTGTACGAGGCGGGGGCCGCCGACGTTCCGCCGCCCCCGGCGCTCGCGTCCGGTGCGGGCCGGGAGACGGCGCCCGGTCCGGTGTCTGGGCCCGGCTTCTAGGCCCGCCGGAAGTTGAGGCTCTCGCCCAGGGCCCCGGCCCGCCACAGGTCCTGGCAGGCGTCGGCCATCCGGTCCAGCCCGTCCACCACCGCCCCCCACACGATCCCGGGGACCCAGCCGGCGTCGCCGTTGATCAGCAGGTTGTTGCGCTCGTAGAACAGGGCCAGGTCCACCACCGTCGGCCTGCCCCGGTGCCCCGCCTCCGCCTCGTACCCGTAGGAGGAGGTGCCGAGCTGGACGTCGGTGAAGGTGAAGTAGCACAGGTCGCCGGGGATGGGCGTGATGGTGGGGTTCTCCAGCGGCGGCTCGGCCGGGGCGAAGACCGGCAGGAGTGTGTAGATCTCGTTGCGCGCGTACTTGGCGTGGTAGACGTCGCCGCCCAGCGGAAGGGCGTTCCACACCGCGTCACAGGTGACGGGCGCGCGGTCGTCGAGCAGTTTCGCCGTGCAGCTCACCCCTCGCTTGTCGAGCGACACTTCGATGAAACGGTCTGCCATTTCGGCTCCTGTCCGTCGATTTCCCTCTCAATACTGACGCAGCGGCCGGGCCCGGCCGTCAACACCGCAACGGCCGCATCAAGGGCCGGAAACGGCGGGCATATTTTTCTTTGATCGGGGTAGTGGCGCGCCCATGGCTCCACCACAAGGGAACGAGACAGGAAAAACAGGCATCGGGGAAAGCCCCGGTAACCGGACGAGACCCGACCGGGGGATAAGCCGCCGCGCGATGCTGGCGGGTCTCGGCGCACTGGGCGCGGCGGGCGCGATCGGCGTGGCCGGATGCAGCCGGGTGCCCACCACCGGGGAGGCCGGCGAGGGCAACCTGCTGGAGCGCGTCAGGGCCCAGAACACCGTGCGGGTGGGCATCGCCGGCGAGGTCCCCTACGGATACATCAACGACCAGGGCGAACTGACCGGTGAGGCGCCGGAGATCGCGAAGGTCATCTTCAATCGGCTGGGTGTGGAGAACGTCGTCCCCGTTCCGACCGAGTTCGGTTCGCTGATTCCGGGACTCCGCTCGCAGCAGTTCGATGTGGTCTCCGCGGGCATGTACATCAATCCCCAGCGCTGCGAACAGGTGATCTTCGCCGACCCCGAGTACGTGATGCTCGACGCGTTCATCGTCCCCAAGGGCAATCCGAAAGGGCTGAACAACTACGAGGACATCGTCCGGACGGGCGCCAAGATGGCGACCGGCACCGCGTACGCCGAGATCGACTACGCGGTCGCGGCCGGTGTCCCCCGCGACGAGATGCTGATCCTGCCCGACCAGGTCGCCGGACTGGCCGCCGTCGAGCAGGGCCGGGCGGACGTCTTCGCCGGCACCTCGCTGACCGTCCGCCAGGTGGTCGAGGGCAGCGACCGGGCCGAGTCCACCGAGCCCTTCCAGCCCACGGTGGACGGCGAACCGGCCATCGGCGCGGGCGGCTTCGCCTTCAGGCCGAGTTCCACGGTGCTGCGGGACGCGTTCAACCGGGAGCTTCGCAGGCTCAAGGAGAGCGGCGAGCTGCTGGAGATCATGCGGCCCTTCGGTTTCACCGAGGACGAGATGACCGACCTGACCGCGAAGGAGCTGTGCGCGTCATGACCTGGGGCCTTTGGGAGTCCTACATGCTGCCCGGCATCTGGATCACCATCCAGGTGACGGTGTACAGCGCCGCGCTGGCCGCGGCCGTCTCCTTCGTCATCGGAGTCATGCGGACCTCCCCGCTGTGGATCGTCCGCTTCCTGTCCGGCGCCTACTTCGAGATCTTCCGCGGAGCCTCGGCGCTGGTGTTCATGTTCTGGCTGTTCTTCGCACTGCCGATCGCCTTCGGCTGGCAGCTGGTCCCGATGTGGGCGGGCGTGCTGGCGCTGGGCCTGACCTACGGCGCGTACGGTTCGGAGGTCGTACGCGGCGCGCTGGCCGCGGTCTCCCCAGCCCAGCGCGAGGCGGGCATCGCGCTGAGCTTCACCCGTATGCAGCGGTTGCGGCGCATCGAACTGCCCCAGGCGTGGCCGGAGATGGTCCCGCCCTTCAACAACCTCGCCATCGAGCTGCTGAAGGGCACCGCGCTGGTCTCGGTCATCAGCGTGGCCGACATGACCTTCGCGGCGAACCTGATCCGCTTCACCACCAACGAGAGCGCGCCGATCTACACGCTCCTGCTGGTGATGTACTTCGTGCTCGCCTTCCTCATCACACGCGTCATGCGGCTGGTGGAGCGCAAGGCCAAGGCGGGGATCGGGCAGGCGCCGCCGCCGGGAACCGGTCTGCTGGGCGGCCTGCGCCGCCGGACGAAGACCGCCGACCCCGTCACCGGGACGGCCGGCGCGGGCACCCCGGGGGGTAATCGGTGAACTGGAACTGGGACATCGTCGCGGACTTCATGCCGCGCTTCTGGGACGGGGTGCTCGTCACCCTCCAGGCGCTGGTGCTGGGGTCCCTGCTGGCCTTCACCCTCGGTCTGGTGTGGGCCGTCGCACAGCGCTCCTCCAGGGCGTGGATCCGGACGCCGGTGACCGCGGTCACCGAGTTCATCCGCAACACCCCGCTGCTGGTGCAGCTGTTCTTCCTCTTCTACGTGGTGCCCGAGTGGGGTCCGGCCATGTCCCCGCTGATGACGGGCGTGATCGGCCTCGGCCTGCACTACTCGACCTACACCGCCGAGGTCTACCGGGCCGGCATCGACGGTGTGCCCGAGGGGCAGTGGGAGGCGGCCACCGCGCTCAGCCTGCCGCCGGTGCGCACCTGGACGGCCGTGATCCTGCCGCAGGCGATCCGCCGCGTGGTGCCCGCGCTGGGCAACTACGTCATCGCCATGCTGAAGGACTCGCCGCTGATCGCGATCATCGGGGCCTTCGAGATGCTCGGCGAGGCGCGCGCCTACGGTTCCGAGACCTTCCGGTTCCTGGAGCCGATCACCGTCGTCGGCATCGCCTTCATCGTCATCGCCTACCCGGCTTCCCTCCTCATCCGAGCCCTGGAGCGTCGTCTTGTCCGCTGACACCCCGCGTGAGAACGCCACCACGAGCACTGCCGCGGACGGCCGCGAACTGATCCGCTTCGACAGGGTGACCAAGCGCTTCGGCGACCACGTCGTCCTGGACCAGCTGGAGTTCAGCGTCTCCGCCGGAAAGCACGTCACCCTCATCGGCCCCTCCGGATCGGGCAAGACCACGATCCTGCGGCTGCTGATGACCCTGCTCAGGCCCGACGAGGGCACCATCACCGTCGACGGCGACTACCTCACCCACGAGGAGAAGGGCGGCAGGCTCGTCCCCGCCGGGGAGAAGCACGTCCGCGAGGTGCGCAAGAAGATCGGCATGGTCTTCCAGCAGTTCAACCTCTTCCCCAACATGAAGGTGCTGCGCAACGTCACCGAGGCGCCCGTCCACGTGCTGGGCATGGGCAAGGACGAGGCCGAGCAGCGGGCGCGCGAGCTGCTGGAGATGGTGGGGCTGACCGAGCACGTCGACAAGTACCCCACCCAGCTCTCCGGCGGCCAGCAGCAGCGCGTGGCCATCGCCCGCGCACTGGCCATGCGGCCCAAGGTGCTGCTGCTGGACGAGGTCACCTCCGCGCTCGACCCGGAGCTGGTCGCCGGGGTGCTGGACGTCCTGCGGGACATCGCGCACACCACCGACATCACCATGCTGGTGGTCACCCACGAGATGAACTTCGCCCGCGACATCTCCGACGAGGTGCTGATGTTCAACGAGGGCAAGGTGATCGAGTCCGGCCCGCCGGAGAAGATCTTCAACGACCCCGACCACGAGCGCACCAGGGAGTTCCTGAGCGCGATCCTCTGACGGCGCGGCACCGCGCCCGGACCTCCCGCCCGTCCGCCTTCGAACATGTTTCGGGAGCCGGGCGGGGGGCCAGTGTTCTGTGCGGGGACGGTATACGGCCGCGGCCGTCCCGCACCCGAAGACCCGGTGTCCCTCGGGCGGGTGTCGCACCGCGAGCGGTCACCCGCCCGAGGGGGCACCGTGACACTGCTGCACTCACCCGGGGATCCCTGCCCCGAGCCGTTCCCGAGGCGTCTCCCCGCCCCGGAGCACCACCCGCCCGTACAGCCCGTACGGTCCGCGCCCGGCTCCGTGCGCCCTCCCTCGGTGCGGCACGCCCTGCGCGTCCTGGAGGCCGTCGCGGAAGACCACGACGGTGTGGACGAGGTGCGGCTGGCCGACCGCACGGGGCTGCCGCCCGCGCGCCTGGCCGGTCTGCTGCGGACGCTGCTGCGCGAGGGGTACGTCGAGCGCCTGGGCGACGGCTCCTACGTGGCGGGCGAGGCACTGGTCCTGCTCGGCGGCGCGGGCGCGGGCGGCCGGGAGCGGATCCTGCGCGAGCGGCTGTGGCGGACGCTGGCCCGGCTGCGGGACTCCATAGGCGCGGCCGTCTACCTCGGCCGCTACCGCGACGGCGAGGTGGAGATCATCGGATACGCGGACGGCCCGCGCCACCCCGCTCCGCCCGGGCGCCCGGACTTCCGCTCCGCCGGACACGCCACCGCGCTGGGCAAGTGCCTGCTCGGCCAGCTCGACCACGACGCGCGCCGGGACCACCTCTCCCGGCACCGGGCCGTCCGGCTGACCCCGCGCACGATCACCGACGAGCGGGTGCTGCTGAGCCTCCTGGAACGGCAGCGGCCGACCGTGCCGGTCCTGGACCTGCAGGAGTACGAGGTCGGCTCGGTCTGCGCGGCCGTGCCGGTGACCGCGGGATCGGCCGTCGGCTCCCTGGGGGTGTGCCTGCCGGTCGAGGAGACCCACCGGCTGCGGAGGGCCGCCGAGGCGCTGAGCGAGCAGGCCGCCGGGGTGCTGCTGCCGCTGTCCCTGTGAGCCGCTCCGCCGGCCACCCCGGGCGTGTGGTCGGGGGCACCTCGGGGAGCGGGTAGTATGGTCCACGACAGCGCGCTCCACGAGGTCTCCTCCGTGAGTTCTCCGGAGTCGCTGCCCGCAGGCGCCGCTAGCTCAGTTGGTTAGAGCAGCTGACTCTTAATCAGCGGGTCCGGGGTTCGAGTCCCTGGCGGCGTACCGAGGACGCAGGGCCCCTCGCATCAAGCGAGGGGCCCTGCGTCATTCGCGTCCCGACCAGTGGAACGACAGCCTCACACACTCCGACGCCCTCGACGCCTCCACGATCTGCGCGTTGGGCATGTCGTTGGACCGGACCCACTCCCGGGCCTCCCCGGCGGTACGGCCACCCGCGACCTGGCGCTCCACCAGCCTGCGGCGGCGCTCCTCCCGGCCGGCCTCCACGTACCACAGCTCGTCGATCGACTCCCGCGCGTCCGGCCAGCCGGGCAGGTCGCAGGCCAGGTAGTTCCCCTCCGTCACCACCAGCCGGACCCCGGGGCGCACCACGTGGCGGGCCGCGACCGGCTCGTCCAGGGTCCGGTCGAAGTCGGGCACGTAGACGTCGTGGTCCGGCTCCAGGACCAGGCGCCGCAGCAGGGCGGCGTACCCGTGGACGTCGAAGGTGGGGGGCGAGCCCTTGCGGGCGGCCAGGCCCAGCCGGTCGAGCTGGGCGTTGGAGAGGTGGAAGCCGTCCAGCGGGACGTACGCCGCCGCGTCCGCCCCGTACCGCCCCCGCAGCCCCGCCACCAGGGCCTCGGCCAGAGTGGACTTGCCCGCGCCGGGCGGCCCCGCCAGGCCGAGCACGGCCCGCCTCCCCTCCGCGCGGACCGTCAGCCGCCACGCCAGGTCCATCAGCTCACCGGTTCGCATACCCGGGAACCTAACCGCCCCGCGCCCCCGCGCGGGAGACCGTGCCCGCCCGCCGTGCCGCACCGGTCGGCACGGCGGGCGGGTACGGCGGGCAGGCGCGGCGGGCGGCGCGGCCCGGCGGCGGCACGGACGGAGCACCCCGCGGCGTCGGGTATGCTGGTTTCCGCAGTTCGGCACCGGTCGGCGCACACCGTGCGGACCACCGCCCCTGCGGGCGCCGCTAGCTCAGTTGGTTAGAGCAGCTGACTCTTAATCAGCGGGTCCGGGGTTCGAGTCCCTGGCGGCGTACCTCTCGATCCGGGCCCCACCGCTCTCCGCGGTGGGGCCCGGAGGCGTTTCCCGGCGCGTTCCCGGGGAGCCGCGCCCGTCCGCCCGGCCCCTCACGCGCCCGCTCCTCAGTCGATGCCCCGGCAGATGTGCGGCTCGCACTCGTCGTCGTCGCCGTCCCCGGCGAGGCGCAGCAGCGGGGGCGGTGAGATCGGCAGTTCGTCGAGGGCCCGCGTCGCGGCGGGCGGGTCGTCGGCTTCCGGTTCAGCTGTGTCGTACATGGCGGGGCGGCAGCCTTCCGTGTCCTGGGGGATCTCGGTGCCCGAGTACCGCGTCTCCTCCCTCCTCAATCCCGGGCGGACGGTGAACACAACCGGTTCCGGCCGGAGGTTCACCCCGGTGACGACAACGACCGGGCCGGACGGCGGTTGCGCACGGGACCTCCGTCCGGCCCGGCCCGCTCAGCCCGGCCTGCCCGCGCCGTCGGCCCGGCCGGTGTCCGCCCCGGTCCCGGGGCGGACACCGGTCAGGTAAGCCGAGACCACCAGGTTGGCCGTGTAGGAGCCGCTGGCCCGGTCGAAGGCGCCGGTGCAGGTGATCAGCCGGAGTTCGGCGCGTCCGGGGCGGCGGGCGCCGTAGACCTCGTGCGGGTCGAAGTCGGCCCGCTCGGCGATCGCGACGTCCTCGACGGTGAACTCCGCGGTCCTGCCGTCGGCGCGCGCGACGCGTATCCGGTCACCGGGGCGCACCGAGGGCAGGCGGTGGAAGACCGCCCGGCCGGTGTCGGTGTCCAGGTGGCCCACCAGCAGCGCCACCCCCTCCGCGCCGGGCGCCGGGCCGTCGGCGTACCAGCCGACGGTGTCGGGGGCGTCCATCGGAGGAGGCTCCACGGCGCCCTCGCGGTCGAGCCCCCGCTCGATGATCCGCGCGTGGACGCCGACGGTGTCGATGTCGATGCGCCGGGGTTCGGCGCCGGGCAGCGGCGCGTGGCCGGATCCCCCGCCCCGCGCCCGGTCGGACGCCGGGGCCCCCGCCCGCGCCGGATCCGGCGGCGGGGCGGCGGGGTCGGTCAGCTCCCTCCCCCACAGCCACAGTCCGAGCAGCAGCACCGCCCACACCGCTACCGCCGCCAGCCGGGAGGCGCAGCCCGTGCGCGGCTCCCCGCCCGGGATGTCGTCGTACACGGCCGTCGCCGCCGGCCGGCTCAGCGGTCGGATTCGGAGCGGGACCGGCGGCGCAGCGCCGCGGCCCGCCAGAGGACGACCAGGGTGGCGGTGCCCGCCAGTCCGGCGCCCAGGACGGTGTGGAGGGCACTCGGTCCGGCTCCCCCGCCCTCGTCACCGGCCGCCTCCGCGGTGCCGCCGCCTCCGGCCGGCACGGGGGCGACCGGGCTCACGGCCGGGTCGGTGGCGTGGTGCGAGGGGCCCCCGGAGGCGGTCCCGGAGTGGTGCACGGTCACCCGGCCGGTGACCTTCACGCCCATGCACTCCACCGTGATCCGGTACTCCCGGGGCTCGGCGTCCGAGCGGATGACCGCCTCGCCGCGCAGCCCGCCGCGGTCGGCGCCGGGGGCCAGCAGCGCGTCGGCGACGAACGCCTCCGAGCGGGCGGTGGCTACGGTGCCCCGGCAGGACACGGCCCACAGTTCGATCTCGGTGCCGGGCCGGACCTTCGCGGGCGTCACCCGCACCGACACCTGCGGCGAGCCGGACTCCGCCGTGCCCGGGCCCGGCGGGAGGGAGGTCTCAGGGGCGGGCGGGCGGGAGGATCCAGGGTCGGGCGGGTGGGAGGATCCGGCTCCGGGACTCTCGGCGGCCGCCGCGGGGACGGCGAGGGCCGTGAGGGCGGCGAGACCCGCGGGAGGGGCCGCCGCGGCGCAGACGGCGAGCGCCGCGGCGAGGACGCTCGGAGCGGGTCGTACGGTGCGGAAGATGCCCATGTCGAACCTCCGGGTCGGTACTCCCGAAGATCCGCCGCCCCACGCCGCCCCGCATCCCGGCGCCGCCCCGCGCTGCTCCGTTCGAGCGCGCCCGGGGAGCGGGCGGGCCGGAATGCGGGGCGGGGCGGGGCGGGCGGGTGCGGGTGGGCTCAGATCCGTTCGACGAGATCCGCGATCGAGTCGGCGACCGTCGAGGGCCGGAAGGGGAAGCGGTCCACGTCGGCCGGCCGCGTCAGCCCGGTGAGGACGAGGAAGGTCTCCATCCCGGCCTCCAGTCCGGCCAGCACATCCGTGTCCATCCGGTCGCCGATCATCGCGCTGGACTCGGAGTGGGCGCCTATGACGTTGAGCCCGGCCCGCATCATCAGCGGGTTGGGCTTGCCGACGAAGTACGGCTCGCGCCCGGTCGCCTTGGTGATCAGCGCCGCGACCGACCCGGTGGCCGGCAGCGCGCCCTCGGCGGACGGGCCGGTCTCGTCGGGGTTGGTGGCGATGAACCGCGCACCGTCGTTGATCAGCCGGATCGCCTTGGTGAGCGCCTCGAAGCTGTAGGTGCGCGTCTCGCCGAGCACCACGTAGTCGGGGTCGGTGTCGGTGAGGATGTAGCCGATGTCGTGCAGGGCGGTGGTCAGCCCCGCCTCGCCGATGACGTAGGCGGTGCCCTCCGGCCGCTGGTCCTCCAGGAACTTGGCGGTGGCCAGGGCGGAGGTCCAGATGTTCTCCACCGGGACGTCCAGGCCCATCCGCTTCAGCCGGGCGTGCAGGTCGCGGGGCGTGTAGATCGAGTTGTTGGTCAGCACCAGGAACGGCTTGCCCGACTCCCTCAGCCGCTTGAGGAAGGCGTCGGCCCCCGGGATCGGCACGCCCTCGTGGACGAGGACTCCGTCCATGTCCGTCAGCCATGACTCGATCGGCTTGCGCTCCGCCATTCGTCACTCCTGCCTGTCTTACGCACATCGGGGCGTGGCGGCGGCACCGCGCTGTGCTGCGCCGACGCCCTCAGAGTAGTCACTGTCCGCCGGACCCGGCCCCGTCTTTCCGTGGCCGTTCCGGTCCCCGGCCTCAGCCGGGGTCCTCCGGTCTCGTTCCCGGTCCGAGCCGGCCGAAGAGCGGCGCGAGGACCAGATGCGCCGCGCCGCGGGCGACCAGCCGCGTGCCGCCGGGGGCGACGGACACCGGTACGGCCCGGCCGTCGGTGCGCGCGGCCCGGGCCGGAGATCGGGACGCAGCGGATCCGGGAGTGCCGTCGGTCGGGACCGTACGGCTCAGTCCGAGCCGTACAGCGGGTACTCCTCCACGTCCTCCCCCTCCGCTTCCAGTGCCTCCCTCACCACCCGGAGGGCGAGCCCTTCGGGGTAGCCCTTGCGTGCCAGCATCCCTGC
>NZ_JBKJFM010000100.1:0-23134 GCF_046614825.1 Streptomyces nanhaiensis | reverse complement strand
GCGGCGAGCGGGGGGGGGCCGGTGCGGCGTACGGGGAGGACGGCGACCAGCGCGGCCAGGCCGACCAGGGGCAGGGCGCTGGGCAGCCCGGTCACCTCGCCGCCCGCGACCCGGACCGGCACCTCGCCACGGGCCAGGACCGCGGTGCCCTCGCCCCAGACCTGCCCGGCGGCCACGAGCACCGCGGCGGCGCCCAGCGCGCCGGCGGTCAGCGCGGCGCCCAGCGCGCGCCGCGCTCCCGGGGCGGCGGCCACCTCGGGGGCCTCGGGCTCCCGGGAGGCGCCGGTCTCCGGGGAGTCCGCGGAGCGGGGGGCGGGTTCGGGGGAGGAAGGGGGCGTGTGCGGGGAAATCACTCCACCACGCTACCGCCGAGCCGCCCGGCGGTGTGCACCGCCCTGAGCACCGCCGCGGCCTTGTTGCGGCACTCGGCGTCCTCCGCCGCCGGGTCGGAGTCGGCCACCACCCCGGCGCCGGCCTGGACGTACGCCGTCCCGTCGCGCAGCAGCGCGGTGCGGATGGCGATGGCGGTGTCGGCGTCGCCGGCGAAGTCCAGATAGCCCACGCAGCCGCCGTACAGACCGCGCCGGGTCGGCTCCAGCTCCTCGATGATCTGCATCGCGCGCGGCTTGGGCGCTCCGGAGAGCGTGCCGGCCGGGAAGCAGGCGGTGAGCGCGTCGAAGGCGGTGCGGCCCTCCGCCAGCCGCCCGGTGACCGTGGAGACGATGTGCATCACATGGCTGTAGCGCTCGATGGACATGAAGTCCACGACCTCGACGCTGCCGGGCTCGCAGACCCGGCCCAGGTCGTTGCGGCCCAGGTCGACGAGCATCAGGTGCTCGGCGCGCTCCTTGGGGTCGGCCAGCAGCTCCTCGGCCAGGGCCGCGTCCTCCTGCGGGGTCGCGCCGCGCGGGCGGGTCCCGGCGATGGGGTGCATCATCGCGTGCCCGTCCTCGACCTTCACCAGGGCCTCCGGGCTGGAGCCGACGACGTCGAAGCCGTCCAGGCGCAGCAGGTACATGTACGGGCTCGGGTTGGTGGCGCGCAGCACGCGGTAGACGTCCAGCGCGCTCGCCGGGCAGGGCGCCTGGAAGCGCTGCGAGGGCACCACCTGGAACGCCTCGCCCGCGCGGATGCGCTCCTTGACCACCTCCACGGCCTCCCGGTAGGCCGCCCCGCCCCACAGGGCCTTGTACTCGGGCAGTTCGGGCGGCGGCAGCGGGGCGGCCATGGCGGGCGCGGGCCGGGCCAGGTCGGCGGCCATGGCGTCCAGGCGGCGCACGGCGTCGGCGTAGGCCTCGTCCACCCCGGTGTCGAGGTCGTTGTGGTTGATGGCGTTGGCGATCAGCAGCACCGTGCCGTCGCGGTGGTCGAGGACCGCGAGGTCGGAGGTGAGCATCATGGTCAGCTCGGGCAGCCCGAGGTCGTCGCGGGTGCTGTCGCCGATGCGCTCCAGGCGCCGCACGATGTCGTAGCCGAGGTAGCCGACCATGCCGCCGGTGAAGGGCGGCAGGTCCGCGTCGCGGTGCAGGTCGCGCGGGGTGTGCAGGGCCTGGACGGTGGCGCGCAGGACCTCCAGCGGATCCCCGTCGGCGGGGACGCCGACCGGCGGGGCGCCCAGCCAGTGGGCCCGCCCGTCGCGGACGGTGAGCGTGGCGGAGGTGCGCACGCCGACGAAGGAGTAGCGCGACCAGGTGCGGCCGTTCTCCGCGGACTCCAGCAGGAAGGTGCCGGGTCGTTCGGCGGCGAGTTTGCGGTACAGCGCGATGGGGGTGTCGCCGTCGGCGAGCAGGCGCCGGGTGACCGGGATGACGCGGCGGTCCTTGGCGAGCGTACGGAAGGTCTCCGGGTCGGGGCTGGCGGCCGGGACGGTGCCGGCGGGGCCTGCGGGGCCTGGGGCGGTCATGCCCGCTCCCCCTCTCCGCCGGCCGCGGGGCCGTCCACGGGCAGCTCGCAGGCGTCGAAGCAGGTGCGGTCCCCGGTGTGGCAGGCGGCGCCCACCTGGTCGACCTTCACCAGCACGGTGTCGCCGTCGCAGTCCAGGGCCACGGACTTCACGTGCTGGACGTGCCCGGAGGTGTCGCCCTTGGCCCAGTACTCGCCGCGGCTGCGGCTCCAGTAGGTGCAGCGGCCGGTGGTGAGGGTGCGGTGCAGGGCCTCGTCGTCCATCCAGCCGAGCATCAGCACCTCACCGGTGTCGTACTGCTGGGCGATGGCGGGCACCAGGCCGTCGGCGTTGCGCTTGAGACGGGCGGCGACGGCGGGGTCGAGTGGGGATCGGGGCATGGGGTCATTGTGCCGCCGCCGCGGCGCGCACCGCGAACCCCGCCCGAGGGCCGGGACGGCCGCGGTCCGCCGGGCACGCCGCCCTGCTGTGGCAATGCTGTGACGCACCCGGGATTTGGCATGTCCGTGCGGTACGGCATCCTTCCGGCATGAGCTATCCACCGCCGCCCAACGGCGCACACAACCCCGGCCCAGGCGGCGGTTTCGGTCCGCCGCAGGGCTTCGGTCCGCCCGAGCAGCCCGGTCCGCCCGCGGGCGGCTACGGCTACCCCGCCCCGGTAGGCCCTCCCGGGGCGCCCGGAGCCCCGGCAGGGCCCGGCGGGTACGGCTACCCCGGCCCGCCCGGCGGTCCCGGCGCGCCCGGCCCCTACCCGCCCCCGCCGGGCGGGGGCGGGGGCGGGGGCAGCGGCGGAAAGGTCGCCGCGATCATCATCGCCGCGGTGCTCGTCGCCGGGCTGATCGTCGGAGGCGTTCTGCTGGCCGCCGACGGCGGGAGCGGTGAGGACCGGGCGGAGCCGACCGCCACCCCCAGCGCCCCGGCCTCCGCCGATCCCTCCACCGCCTCCCCCGAGCCGAGCGACGGGCCGGCGGACCCGCCGGCCACGGCCGTCCCCACGCCCGAGGTGACGGCGATGCCCAGCGACCTCGTGCTGTACGTGGTGCTCGACCCGGGCACCTGCTTCGACCACCCGGCGCTGAGCAGCGACGTCACCGAGGTCGAGGAGCGGCCCTGCGACGGTCCCCACGACGGCGAGGTGATAGCCAACCAGACGATCACCGGCGACTTCGACACCCAGGCGGAGCTGCAGAAGGAGGTCATGTCGCTGTGCAAGGCGGACGTGGAGAAGCGGCTGGCCCGGATGCCGCAGGGCAAGACCTACTACTACTACGCCATCTATCCGACGCTCCTGACGTACAACCGCGGTGAGGACCAGGTCACCTGCTCCCTGACGCTCAGCAACAAGGTGGACGGCCCGGAACTGGACGCACCGCTGCCGGGCTGACCCGGGCGCGGTGCGTGGCACGGGTCGGCACACGGCCGTAGGGTGGCCGTATGTCGACCCACGCCCGGCGCGAACGCCTTCTGCTGGCCGATCTGTTGGAAACCTACGGACCCGAGGCGCCCACCCTGTGCGAGGGGTGGCGGACCAGGGAGCTGGCGGCTCACGTCGTGGTGCGCGAGCGCCGCGCGGACGCCGCCGGCGGGATACTCGTCAAGGCGCTGCAACCGCGGCTGGAGCGTGTGCAGCAGGAGTTCGCGGCCAAGCCGTACGAGGAGCTGATCCAGCTCATCCGCACCGGACCGCCGCGGATGTCGCCCTTCTCCCTCAAGCAGGTCGACGAGGCGGCCAACACCGTGGAGTTCTTCGTCCACGGTGAGGACGTACGACGGGCCCGGCCGGACTGGACGCCGCGCGAGATCGACCCCGTCCTCGCCGACGCCCTGTGGCGGCGGCTGGAGACCACCGCCCGCGCCTACGGCCGCCGGTGCCCGGTCGGCCTGGTGCTGCGCCGTCCCAACGGCCAGGTGGCGGTGGCCCGCAAGGGCACCCCGGTGGTCACCGTCACGGGCGAGCCGGGTGAGCTGCTGCTCTTCGTCTCCGGCCGGCAGGACGCCGCGCGGGTGGAGCTGGAGGGCGACGAGAAGTCCGTGGCGCGCGTACGCGAGGCGAAGCTCGGCCTCTGACGCCCCGCGGCACGGCCCCGCCCCGCGCGCCCGTCCTCAAGCCGACGGCGAACGGCGCGGTGCGGCGGCCGTCCGCGTGCTTGGGTGCGTCTCATGGAGACCATCCGAGTGCTGCCCGGACTGCACATGCTCGCCTTCGCCGTCGGTCAGGCGTATCTGTGGTGCGATCCCGGCTCGCTGACCCTGGTGGACGCCGGGGCCGCCGGATCGGGGGCCGCCGTCGCCGAGGCCGTCCGGGAGCTGGGCCACGATCCGGGGGACATCGACCGCATCGTCCTGACCCACTTCCACGAGGACCATGCCGGCGGCGCCGCCGAGCTCGCGGAGCTGACCGGCGCGACCGTCATGGCGCACCGGCTGGACGCGCCGTTCGTCCGGGGCGAGGCGCCCGGTCCGCCGCCGGACTTCACCGACGTGCCCGGCTGGGAGCGCGAGTTGTACGAGAACCTGCCCCCGCTGCCCGCGGCCCCGCCGTGCCGGGTGGACCGCGAGCTGGCCGACGGCGACGTGGTCGGCTTCGGCGGCGGGGCCCGGGTGGTGGCCGCGCCAGGTCACACCGACGGCAGCATCGCGCTCCATCTGCCCGCGCACGGCGTGCTGTTCACGGGGGACGCGATCGCGAACGCGGAGGGCCGCACCGTCCTGGGGGTGTTCAACCTCGACCGCGCCCGCGCAGTGGAGTCGTTCCGCCGGCTGGCCGCCCTGGAGACGGAGACCGCCTGCTTCGGGCACGGCGATCCGATCGCCCGGGACGCGGGCGCGGCCCTGCGCAGGGCGGCGCAGGCCGCCGACCGTACCGGCGCCTGACGCGGCTACGACGGCCGGACGGCGGCGGCGCGGCGGCGGGTCAGCGCACCGGGTGGCCGGCCTCGCGCAGGGCGTCCTTGACCTGCCCGATGCGCAGGTCGCCGAAGTGGAAGACGCTCGCGGCGAGCACCGCGTCCGCGCCCGCCTCCACCGCCGGGGCGAAGTCGGCGAGCTTCCCCGCCCCGCCGGAGGCGATGACGGGGATGGTGACGTGCTTGCGGACGGCGCCGACCATGGCGATGTCGTAGCCGTCCTTGGTGCCGTCGGCGTCCATGGAGTTGAGCAGGATCTCCCCGGCCCCCAGCTCGGCGGCCCGGTGCGCCCACTCCACCGCGTCGACACCGGTGCCGCGCCGGCCGCCGTGCGTGGTGACCTCGAAGCCGGAGGGCGTCACCGTTCCCTCCGGGCAGCGGCGGGCGTCCACCGACAGCACCAGCACCTGGCTGCCGAAGCGCTCGGCGATCTCTCGGATCAGCTCCGGGCGGGCGATGGCCGCGGTGTTGACGCCCACCTTGTCGGCGCCCGCGCGCAGCAGCCTGTCCACGTCCTCGGCGGTGCGCACGCCGCCGCCCACCGTCAGCGGGATGAAGACCTGCTCGGCGGTGCGGCGCACCACGTCGTAGGTGGTCTCGCGGTCGCCGGAGGAGGCGGTGATGTCGAGGAAGGTCAGCTCGTCGGCGCCCTCGGCGTCGTACACCTTGGCCATCTCGACCGGGTCGCCGGCGTCGCGCAGGTTCTGGAAGTTGACCCCCTTGACCACCCGGCCGCCGTCCACGTCCAGGCAGGGGATGACTCGTACGGCCAGGGACACTTAGGAGCGCTCCTTCAGGGTGCGGAAGGCTTCGATCTCCACCTCGACCAGTACGCGCGAGTCGACGA
Source organism: Streptomyces nanhaiensis (assembly GCF_046614825.1). Lineage (NCBI taxonomy): Bacteria > Bacillati > Actinomycetota > Actinomycetes > Kitasatosporales > Streptomycetaceae > Streptomyces > Streptomyces nanhaiensis. Next base: position 17,478 of record NZ_JBKJFM010000100.1, on the reverse strand, counting down.
AGCCGGAGACGACCACGAGCGTCGCGACGGGGAGGACGGAGCCGAAGACCTCGCGGTGCGCGCGGCCCACCTCCTCCACGTCGCGCGCGTGGGTTATGTACATGCGGGTGCGCACGACGGACCGGACGTCCAGGCCGAACGGCTCCAGTGCCGCCACGGCGCGCTCGAAGGCGGTCCTGGCCTGGACGTACGGGTCGCCCTCGCCCTGGATCGTCCCGTCGACCAGGGGCATCGTGCCCGCGACGAGGATCCGGTCGCCGATCTCGACGGCCCGGGCGAAGCCGATGGTCTCCTCCCAGGGGCTGTCGCTGCCGACGCGCCGGAGCCCCCGGCCGTCCCCGTCCCCGCCGTCTCTCTCCCGGCCCACCGCCGCGGACTCCGTCATCGGGACACTGCCTCCAGGGCCTCTTCCAGGGTGAACGCCTTGGCGTAGAGGGCCTTGCCGACGATGGCTCCCTCGACGCCCTCGGGTACCAGGGTGGCGATCGCGCGCAGATCGTCAAGGGAGGAGACGCCGCCGGAGGCGACGACCGGGCGGTCGGTGGCGGCGCAGACGTCCTTCAGCAGCTGGAGGTTGGGGCCCTTGAGAGTCCCGTCCTTGGCGATGTCGGTGACGACGTAGCGGGCGCAGCCCTCGGAGTTCAGGCGCTCCAGCGTCTCGTAGAGGTCGCCGCCGTCGCGGGTCCAGCCCCGCCCCCGCAGGGTGGTGCCGCGCACGTCGAGGCCGACGGCGATCTTCTCGCCGTGCTCGGCGATCACCTTGGCGACCCACTCGGGGCTCTCCAGGGCCGCGGTGCCCAGGTTGACCCGGGTGCAGCCGGTGGCCAGCGCGGCGGCCAGGGAGGCGTCGTCGCGGATGCCGCCGGAGAGCTCGACCTTGATGTCCATGGTGCGGACGACCTCGGCGATCCGCTCGCGGTTGTCACCGGTGCCGAAAGCGGCGTCGAGGTCCACCAGGTGCAGCCACTCCGCTCCCGCCCGCTGCCAGGCCAGGGCGGCCTCCAGCGGGTCGCCGTAGGAGGTCTCGGTGCCGGACTCGCCGTGGACGAGGCGGACGGCCTGTCCGTCGCGGACGTCGACGGCGGGGAGGAGTTCGAGACGGTGGTTGCTCATCAGCTGGCGGTCCTAAGGTCCTGGGGGTCGGTGGTGGGGGTGGGGCGGGACTAGAGGGTGCTGATCCAGTTGGTCAGGAGTTGCGCGCCGGCGTCGCCGGACTTCTCGGGGTGGAACTGGGTGGCCCACAGCGGGCCGTTCTCCACGGCGGCGACGAACCGCTCGCCGTGGGTGGCCCAGGTGACCTTGGGGGGCGCCATGGCGGGGTTGGTGGTCTGAAGCTCCCAGTCGTGCACGGCGTAGGAGTGCACGAAGTAGTAGCGGGCGTCGGCGGGCAGGCCCGCGAACAGCCTGGAGTCCCCGGGCGCCTCGACGGTGTTCCAGCCCATGTGCGGTACGACGTCCGCCTTGAGCGGGCCGACCGTGCCGGGCCACTCGGCCAGGCCCTCGGCCTCGACACCGTGCTCGATGCCCCGGCCGAACAGGATCTGCATGCCGACGCAGATGCCCATCACCGGGCGTCCGCCGGCGAGCCGGCGCTCGACCACCCAGTCGCCGCGGGCCTTGCGCAGACCCGCCATGCAGGCGGCGAAGGCACCGACACCGGGCACGAGCAGCCCGTCGGCGTTCATCGCGGTGTCGTAGTCGCCGGTGATCTCCACCTCCGCGCCGGCCCGGGCCAGAGCGCGCTCGGCGGAACGCACGTTGCCGAAGCCGTAGTCGAAGACGACGACCTTCTTCCTCTCCGTCATGACCACACCTCCAGGCGCAGGATTCCGGCGATCAGGGACAGGGCGGAGCCGACGCCGAGCAGGGCGACGACCCCCTTGGGCATCTGCTGCTTCCAGAAAGAGACGGCGCCGCCGAGGAGGAAGAGCCCCACGAAGATCAGCAGGGTGGAGACACCGTTCACGGCCTTCCTCCGTGAGCTTCTCCGCCCGCGCGGCACGGAGACGCGGCCCCGTACACCGTCTGCGGCCCGGCGGCCGCGCGCGCGACGCTCACAGGGCGCCCTTGGTGGAGGGGATGCCCGTCTGGCGCGGGTCGATCTCGCTGGCGTAGCGCAGCGCGCGGGCCAGCGCCTTGAACTGGCACTCCACGATGTGGTGCGCGTTGCGCCCGTAGGGGACGTGGACGTGCAGGGCGATCTGCGCCTGGGCCACGAAGGACTCCAGGATGTGCCGGGTCATCGTGGTGTCGTAGCTGCCGATCATCGGCGCCATGTTCTCCGGCTCGCTGTGCACCAGGTACGGCCGCCCCGACAGGTCCACGGTCACCTGGGCGAGGGACTCGTCCAGCGGCACCGAGGCGTTCGCGAAGCGGACGATGCCGCGCTTGTCGCCCAGCGCCTGCCGGAAGGCGGCGCCGAGCGCCAGGGAGCTGTCCTCGATGGTGTGGTGGCTGTCGATGTGCAGGTCGCCCTCGGTCTTGACCGTGAGGTCGAACAGCCCGTGCCGGCCGAGCTGGTCGAGCATGTGGTCGTAGAAGCCGACCCCGGTCGACACGTCGACCTTTCCGGTGCCGTCGAGGTCTATCTCGACGACGACGGAGGTCTCCTTGGTGGTGCGCTCGACGCGACCCACACGGCTCATCGGTTGTTCTCCTTCAGTACTGCGCGTACCGCGTCGAGGAACGCGTCGTTCTCGGCCGGGGTGCCGGCGGTGACCCGCAGCCGGCCCGGCACCCCGTTGTCCCGGACCAGCACGCCCCGCTCCAGCAGCGCCTGCCACACCGCGTGGGCGCCGCCGGGGCCGTCGAAGTTCCCGAACTGCACGAAGTTGGCGTCGGACTCGGTGACCTCGCAGCCCATCGCCCGCAGCTCGGCCACCAGCCGGTCCCGCTCGTCCTTGAGCTGCCGGACATAGCCGAGGAGGGTGTCGGTGTGCTCCAGCGCGGCGAGCGCGGTGGCCTGGGTGACGGCGGACAGGTGGTAGGGCAGGCGCACCAGCTGGACGGCGTCGACGACGGCCGGGTGGGCGGCGAGGTAGCCCAGCCGCAGTCCGGCGGCGCCGAACGCCTTGGACATGGTGCGCGAGACCACCAGGTTCGGGCGGCCGTCGATCAGCGGCAGCAGCGAGGGCCGGTGGCTGAACTCGCCGTACGCCTCGTCGACGATCACCATGGCGGGCCGTGCGGCCTGGGCGGCGTCGTACAGGGCCAGCACGGTGCCGGCGTCGACGGCCGTGCCGGTGGGGTTGTTGGGCGAGCAGACGAAGACCACGTGCGGCCGGCGCTCGGCGATGACCGCCTCGGCCGCCTCCACGTCGATGGTGAAGTCGTCGTTGCGCGGCCCGGAGATCCAGCCGGTGCCGGTGCCGCGGGCGATCAGGGCGTGCATCGAGTACGAGGGCTCGAAGCCGATCGCGGTGCGCCCCGGGCCGCCGAACGCCTGGAGGAGCTGCTGGAGCACCTCGTTGGAGCCGTTGGCGGCCCAGACGTTCTCCGCGGTGACCTCGTGCCCGGCGGTGCGGGTGAGGTAGCGGGCCAGCTCGCCGCGCAGCTCCACCGCGTCGCGGTCGGGGTAGCGGTTGAGGTTCCGGGCGGCCTCGGCGACGCGCTCGGCGATGCGGGTCACCAGCGCCTCGGGCAGCGGGTGGGGGTTCTCGTTGGTGTTCAGCCGTACGGGCACGTCCAGCTGCGGCGCCCCGTAGGGGGACTTGCCGCGCAGTTCGTCCCGGATGGGCAGGTCGTCGATTCCGGTCACTTCCCCGGGGGCACCTTCCAGTCGAACCTCGCCTTGAGGGCCGCCCCGTGCGCGGGCAGGTCCTCGGCCTCCGCCAGGGTGACCACGTGGTGGGCCACGTCGGCCAGCGCGTCGCGGGTGTAGTCCACGACGTGGATGCCGCGCAGGAAGGACTGCACGGACAGCCCGGAGGAGTGGCAGGCGCAGCCGCCGGTGGGCAGCACGTGGTTGGAGCCGGCGCAGTAGTCGCCCAGCGAGACCGGGGCCCAGGGGCCGACGAAGACCGCGCCCGCGTTGCGGACCCGGGCGGCGACCTCGGCGGCGTTCTCGGTCTGGATCTCCAGGTGCTCGGCGGCGTAGGCGTCCACCACCGCCAGGCCCTGGTCCAGGTCGTCCACCAGGATGGTGCCGGACTGGCGTCCGGCCAGCGCCTCGGCGATGCGCTCGGCGTGCTTGGCGGAGGCCACCTGGGAGGTCAGCTCGGAGTCGACGGCGTCGGCCAGCGCCTCGGAGGGGGTGACCAGGACGGCGGCGGCCAGGGTGTCGTGCTCGGCCTGGCTGATCAGGTCGGCGGCGACGTGGCGGGCGTCGGCGGTGTCGTCGGCGAGGATGGCGATCTCGGTGGGGCCGGCCTCGGAGTCGATGCCGATGCGGCCCTTGAGCAGGCGCTTGGCCGCGGCGACCCAGATGTTGCCGGGGCCGGTGACCATCTGGACGGGCGCGCACTCCTCGGTGCCGTAGGCGAACATGGCGACGGCCTGGGCGCCGCCGGCGGCGTACACCTCGTCGACGCCCAGCAGGGCGCAGGCGGCCAGGATCGTGGGGTGCGGCAGTCCGGCCGCCCAGTGTCCGGGGACGCCCTTCTGCGGCGGCGAGGCGACGGCCAGCGAGCCGACCTCGGCCTCCTGCGCGGGCACGACGTTCATCACCACGGACGACGGGTAGACCGCCCGTCCGCCCGGCACGTACAGGCCCACCCGCTCGACCGGCACCCACCGCTCGGTGACGGTGCCGCCGGGGACGACGCGGACGGTGGAGTCGGTGCGCCGCTGGTCGCGGTGGACGATCCGGGCGCGGCGGATGGACTCCTCCAGCGCCGCCCGCACCGCCGGGTCGAGGTCGGCCAGCGCCTTGTCCAGTGCCTCGGCCGGGACCCGTACGCGCTCCAGCCGCACGCCGTCGAAGCGCTCGTTGTACTCGATCACCGCGGCCGTGCCGCGATGGTGCACCGCGTCGCAGATCGGCCGCACCTTCTCCAGGGCGGCCTCGACGTCGAGTTCGGCTCGGGGCAGCAGCTCCCGCTCGACCCCGTCGGCGGCGAGGTCGCGTCCGCGCAGGTCGAGTCGGGTCATGGATACGGATCGAAGCACGTGTCCCAGTGTCTCAGACGCGATCCGGTGCCCGGCCCTCCGTATCAGTGCGTGATACGCGGTACGGGTGGGCTTGGAGGGGGCATTCAGATGTCAGTGCTGACCGATAGCGTTTCGACCGTCACGCAGTGCCATCTGTGACTTGGGGGACACGTCGTGAGTGAGGTTCCGAACAACGGGGATCCGCCGCCCGGGATCCGTCTGACCACCGCGGAGTGGGGCATGTGGCAGGCCTTCCGCAACGGCAGCGAGCACGATCTGCGCTCGGGCGAGGCGGAGCTGGACGACCCGAACGGCGACCACGAGTGGGGGCCGCAGCGGACGGTGCGGGCCCGCGTCGTCGCCCTGCTCCTGCTGCACGGCCCGCCGCCGCTGCTCGGGCGTGTCGCGTCCCTGCAGCTGACCGGTGTGTACGTAACGGGGCGGCTGGACCTGTCCGGCGGGACGGTCGAGCCGTACTTCGAGTTCCGGCAGTGCCGCTTCGAGCAGGAGGTGCTGCTGCACGAGTGCCGGCTGGTGACCGCCCGCATGATCGACTGCCACATACCCCGGCTGGAGGCCGCCCGGATGAGCACCGAGGGCGATCTCCACCTGCCGCGCTGCACCATCCCCGGCGGCGTCCGGCTCACCGACGCCTCCATAGGCACGGACCTGATGCTCAACGAGATGACGGTCGGCCGCGGGGAGCGCGTGCGGTCGCTGTCCGCCGACGGGATCCAGATCGCCCAGGACCTCCAGGCCAGTCTGATGCTCGCCCAGGGGGAGGTGAGCCTGCGGGGTGCGGAGATCGGCGGCTCGCTGTTCATGTACGGCAGCGTCCTGCGCGGCGGCGACGGGCAGTACGCGCTGTACGCGCCGCAGATGACCGTGGAGCACTTCGCCCACTTCGCCTCCTCCGGCCCGCGCCAGCTGCCGGTCGTCCACGGCACGACCCCGCCGGGCGGCACCGCCTGGCCGCCTCCGGACGAGCACAGCCACATGGTGCGGCGCGTCAAGCGCTTCGAGTGCACCGGCGGGGTGAAGCTGGACGACGGGAGGTTCGGGGACTCGCTGGTGCTGGACGACGCGCGCTTCAACCTCCAGCGAGACCAGGAGCTGTCGCTGCGCCGCGTCCAGACCCCGGAGCTGTGCTTCACGCCGGAGCGGCCGGGCGGCGGCCGGGTGGTGCTCGCCGGGGCGAGCGTGGACAACCTGGTGGACAGGGTGGAGAGCTGGCCGGTGGACGAGGGGCTGTGGATGGCCGGGTTCACCTACCAGAACCTGATCCCGCGCGGCCCGTTCACCCTCGCCCAGCGGCTGAGGTGGCTGGAGACGGCTACGCCGGAGTACGCCCCGGAGCCGTACGAGCAGCTCGCGGCGGTGATGCGCAACAGCGGGGAGGACGCGGACGCGCGCGCGGTGCTGCTGGCCAAGCAGCGCCGCCGCCGCGAGACGCTGCCGCTGGCCGCCAAGCTGTGGGGCTACCTGCAGGACTGGACGGTCGCCTACGGCTACCGGCCGGGCCAGGCCGCCCTGTGGATGGCGGTGCTGTGGGCCTCGGGCGCGGTGCTGTTCGCCCGGCAGCCGCCGGACCCGCTCAAACCGGGGGAGTCGCCGCACTGGAACGCTCCGCTGTACGTCCTGGACCTGCTGCTGCCGGTGATCGACCTGGGCCAGGACAGCCACTGGAAGCCCGCGGGGGCCTACCAGTGGACGGCCGCGGCGCTGATCATGCTCGGCTGGGTGCTGGCCACCACGGTCGCGGCCGGGGCGACCCGGCTGCTGAGGCGCCAGTGAGCGTGCCCGGCGGGCGGATGCGGCGGTCCCGCGCGGCGGGCGGGTGGCGGGTGACGGGGGTGCCCTGCCGCGCAGAGGCCTTAGGCTGCGGCTGTGACCACCACGCGCCTACCGATCTTCCCCCTCAACACCGTGCTGTTCCCGGGGCTGGTGCTGCCGCTGAACGTCTTCGAGCAGCGGTACCGCGCCCTGATGCGCGACCTGCTGGAGATTCCCGAGGACGCACCGCGCCGCTTCGGGGTGGTCGCCATCAGGGACGGCCGCGAGGTCGCCCCCACCGCGGCCGGGATGCCGGACCCCACGGCACAGGCCGCCGCCGGGCCGGCCGCGGGTTTCGGTTCCGACCCGATGCGCGCCTTCCACACGGTGGGCTGCGTCGCCGACGCCACCTCCATCCGCGAGCGCTCCGGCGGCGGTGAGGAGGGCGGCGGGGACGGGAACGGCGACGGGGACGGTGAGGACGGCCGGGCCGGGGGCGGCTACGAGGTGCTCGCCACCGGCACCACCCGTTTCCGGCTGCTGTCCGTCGACTCCTCCGGGCCGTATCTGGTCGGCGAGGTCGAGGAGCTGCCGGAGGACGGCGGCGAGGGGGCGGGTGCGCTCGCCTCCGGCGTGCTGCGGGCCTTCCGGGCCTACCAGAAGCAGCTCGCCGGCGCGCGGGAGAGGACCCTGACAGGCGGCCAGGAGCTGCCGGACGAGCCCTCGGTGGTGTCGTACCTGGTGGCCGCCGCCACCGTCCTGGACACCCCGGCCAAGCAGCGGCTCCTGCAGGCTCCGGACACCGCCACCCGGCTGGCCGAGGAGCTGAGGATCCTCAGGCGCGAGACGGCGCTGATCGGCAGGCTCCCGTCCGTTCCCGCGGCGGACCTCACCCGCGTGCCGACCAGCCCGAACTGACACCGTCCGGAAACCGGCGCACCGCCGCCGGGGGACGGCGACGGCACACCAGCACCGACCGACGCGAGGCACGGCGAACATGGCCAGGAAGAAGCAGAAGGCGGGTTCCGGAGGCACCCCGGCGACGGTGGCCGCCACGAAGGCCGGCGTGGACTTCACCCTCCACTCCTACGAACACGACCCGGCCGCGCCCTCCTACGGGGAGGAGGCCGCCGAGGCGCTCGGGCTGGACCCTGGGCAGGTGTTCAAGACGCTCGTCGCGGACGTCGACGGCGCGCTGACCGTCGCGGTCGTCCCCGTCTCCGGCTCGCTGGACCTCAAGGCGCTGGCGGCGGCGGCCGGCGGCAAGCGGGCCGCGATGGCGGACCCGGCCGCGGCCGAGCGCGCCACGGGCTATGTGCGCGGCGGGATCTCACCGCTGGGACAGCGCAGGGCACTGCCGACGGTGGTGGACGCCTCGGCCGAGGGGCACGCCACCGTCTGCGTCTCGGCAGGGCGCCGGGGGCTGGAGATCGAACTGGCCCCCGCCGACCTGGTGAAGCTCACCGGCGCGGTGACGGCGCCGATCGCCCGCTCCCGGTAGCCGCCGCAGTCGGGAAGCCGGAGCGGCGGGGGCCGGAGCGGGAGACGGCGAGCGTGCGAAGGAGCGGCCGCCGGCGGGCCTCACGCCCCCGGCCGGTCCTCCGCGCCGCCCGGCGGCGGGCCCCACCCGGGGTGGAGCGGGTGCGCGGGCTCCGGGTCCCGGGGGCCGAACAGGGACGTGAGCGCCAGGTGGACCCCCAGCGCGGCCAGCGGCCACGCCAGCAGCGCCCCCTTGGCGTGGAGCTTCAGCGGAGCGTCGAAGACCCTGCCCTCGCCCACCGCCCTGGCCTGGGCGGCCACGTCCTGCCCCGGGCCGAGCTGCACGCCCAGCCACCAGGCCAGCAGCGAGCCGGCCAGTGCGCCGGCCGCCAGGCCGATCACCACGCCGACGCCGCCGCGGCGCCGCGCGAGGAAGACAGCGGCCCCGCTCAGCGCGCCGATACCCAGGGCCAGCAGGACGAACGTGCCGTCGGCGCCGATCGTCTCCTCGCCCTCGGAGTCCTTGAGGTAGACGGCCGTGCCGTCGGAGATCAGCGGAACCCTGGGGGCCAGCCACAGCCACAGCAGCCCGAGCGCCACGCCCAGGACCGCCACGGCCGCCGCCGCCACCGCGCCTTCGAGGACCTCCCGGCCGGCCGAGGCGCGGGCGTACCCCTCCCCGCCGGGGTCCTTGCCGTGCGGGGCGCTCCCCCACGGGTCGTAGGACGGGGCCGACCGGGACGGGCCGTGGTTCGGTGAGGGAGGCGTCGGTGCGGTCACCCTGCCATCGTGCCAGGTCCGGCCTCCGGCCCGCCCGGCGGTACCGCACTCGGCGGCCACCCGGCCGAAGCGGCGGCCGGGCACCGGGCGGGGCACCGGGCCGCCGCGGAGAACGGCGGTGGACGGCGGTGGACGGCGGTGGCGGTCAGCGCACCGCGGCCCGGCGGTACGCCCAGGCCGCGGCGGCCAGCGCCACGGCCCCGACCGCCGCGCACACCCCGAGGTCGAGGAGCACCCGGTCCCAGTGCGGCCGGGGCCCGAGGACGGCGGCCAGCGCCTCCACGCCGTACGTCGAGGGCAGCAGGTCCCGCAGCAGCCGGACCGGTTCCGGCAGGCCCCCGGCCGGCAGCACACCCAGCAGCAGGGCCGCGGACATGCCCAGCTGCCCGCAGAGCGTGGCCAGTTCCTGGCGCGGCGCGAGCAGGCCGAGGGCCGCGCCGAGCCCGGCGAGCGCCGCGCCGGCCAGCGGCACCACCGCCGCCAGCAGCCACAGGCCGTCCAGCGGAAGCCCGTAGAGCAGGCAGCCGGTCACCGCGGTGACCGCCGTGCCGGGCACCGTGAAGGAGGCGTACGCGCCCGCCGTGCCCAGCACCACCGCGGCGGGCGGCACCGGCAGGGTGGCGTAGTGGTCCAGGCCCCCGGAGGCGCGCAGCTGGCCGAAGTACTGGGCGAGGAGGTTGAGCGCGACGAAGGCGACCACCAGCACGCTGGAGCCGGCCACCACCGCCCGCGCCTCCTCCCCGGGACCGCCGTCGACGACCCCGCGCATCAGGACCATGATCCCGACCGACTGGAAGGTCGCCACGAACAGCAGCGGGATGCGGGCCACCCGCGCCCGGGAGAGCTGCGCCCGGTAGACGGCGCCCAGGGCGGGCCACAGCCGCGCGCCCGGAGCGAGCGGGGCGGCGGCTCCCGCCTCCTCCGCCTCCCTGCCGGCTCCCGCGGCCCCGGCTGCCCCGACGGCCTCCGCGGTCTCCTGCCGGGTCCTCGCCACGGCCGTGCTCACACCTTCACCAGACCTTCCGTGTGTCCCCCCAGTGCCAGGTAGACGTCCTCCAGACTCGGCATGGCGAGGGTGAAGTCGTCCAGCGCGGCGAACGCCGGGCCGCCGGTGACGGCGGCGACCGCCGCACGCGCCTCCTCCGGTGGCAGCCGCAGCGTCCAGCGGCGGCCCGTCTCCGCGGCGTCCGGGCGCAGCGCGGCGACCTCGGGGACCTCCAGCGGTGGCCGGTCGCGCCAGACCAGCTCCAGCCGTACGTCCTCGCCGACCATGGCCTTCAGGCCGGCGGGGGTGCCGCAGGCGACCGCCCGGCCGCGGTCCATCACCGCGACCCGGTCCAGGACCAGCTCGGCCTCGATGACGTTGTGGGTCACCAGGATCACCGTGGCCCCGCGCTCGGCCCGCCGCCGGTCGACCGCCGCCCACACCGCGCGCCGCGCGACGGGGTCCATGCCGGCCGTCGGCTCGTCCAGCACCAGCAGGGGCCGCTCCCCCACCAGCGCCGCCGCCACACAGGCCAGCCGCCGCTGGCCGCCGGAGAGCCGTTTCAGGGGGCGTGTGGCGATCGCGCCGAGCCCCAGCTCCTCCAGGACCTCGCCGCTCTCGCGGCGCGCGGCCGCCGCGTCCAGGCCGCGCAGCCGCCCGGTGGTCTCGGCGGCCAGCGCCACGGTCAGCTCGTCCAGCGCGGTGGACTCCTGGCCGAGGTAGGCCAGCAGCCGCGCGGCCCGCCGCGGATGGCGGACCAGGTCGTGGCCGAGGACGTCGACGCGCCCGGAGTCGGGGCGCAGCAGCCCGGTGAGCTGGCGCACCAGGGTGGTCTTCCCGGCGCCGTTCGGGCCGAGCAGGCCGAAGACCTCGCCGTGCCGGACGGTCAGGCTGACGCCGTCGCTGGCCCGAACGGCGGGGGCGGCCGGGGCGCCGCGGCGGCCGCGCCGGGCGGGGTAGGTCTTGACCAGGTCGTGGACGCGTACGGCGGCCGGCTCCGGCATCTCCACGCCGTCCACCGCGTCGCCCACCGCCTGCCGAGTGCCCGTGCTCACGAGCTACGAGGGTACGCGCCCGGCGCGGGCTCACTCCGCGGCGGGTGCGCGTTCGCCTGCGGTGCGGGCGTCGACCTCGCGCCAGAAGCCCGCGCGGATCGCGTAGCGGTCGTGCTCGTCGATCTGGTCGTCCTTGTGCGCGAGCAGGCCGAAGCGGGCGGCGTAGCGCAGCAGCTCGCCGTCGATGCGGTGCGGGATACGGGGGTACTCCCCCGACAGCGTCCGCAGATGGGCGGTGGTGGCCAGCCGTTCGATCCAGCGGCGGGCGAAGACCTGGCCGACCTCGAAGGGGTCGCCGCTGACGGTGGTGATGTCCTCCTCCCGGTCGGCCCACCGCTGCTCGGCGGTGGTGAGCTGGGCCAGCATCGGCAGGGCGGCGGCCTCGGGGGACTCGGGGGCGGTGCCCCGGTCGATCCACCCCTTGTCGGAGGACCAGCGCAGGGTGGCGGAGGCGGGGGCGGAGGAGGCGTTGTTCTGGTGCACGGCGGGCCGGCCGAGTCCGGCGAGGTCCTTGGGGGTGGGCACGCCCCGGCCGTGGCCGGTGTCGGCGGGCCGCCCTCCCCCTCCCGCGCCCTCTTCTCCGGCTTCCCCGAGGCCGTCCTCTAGCCCTCCCCCGGGCTCCTGGGCCCTCTCCTGTCCGAACTCCCCGGGGACGGGGGGCGCGACGCCGTTCCCGCCGGGGGCCGGGACCGGAACGGTGGTGTTCCCGGTGCCCGCCGCGTCCGCGGTGCCCACCGCGGGGACCCCCGTACCGCCGGAGGCGGTGGCCGGGGCGTTCCCGCCGGAAGGGGCGGGTTCGGGCAGCGGGGCGGAGAGGATGGCGGCGATCTCGGGCTGCTGGGGCGGGCAGATCCCGGTGAGGTCCCTGGCCCGTACGGCGCGGGTGATCCAGGCGCGGTCCAGCACGCGCCGCTCGTCGGCCTCGGCGACCAGGTCCTCGGACTGGTTGTAGTCGCCGTCGGCGGCCTGGACCGCCCACAGGTGGACGGCGACGCCGTGCTCCTTGGCGGACATCAGCCCGGGCAGCAGGTCTCCGTCCCCGGTGACCAGCACGATGTCGGAGCAGGCGCGGTTGCGGGCCAGCTCCGTCAGCTCGGCGTGCATGGCGGCGTCCACGCCCTTCTGCGCCCACCGCCCCTCGCTGCGGGTGAGGGCGCCGAGCCGCACCGTCACACGCGGCATCACCCGCAGCCGCCGGTGCTCGGGCTGGGGCACCCGGTCGGGGGCGCCGTCGAACCAGTAGATGCGCAGCAGCCGGCAGCCGGTGTCCTGCTCGGCGCGCTCGCGCAGCCCCTGGATGAGTACGGAGTGGTCCACGGTGATCCGGGAGCGCGCGGGCTCGCCCGCCAGGAGGCTCGCGGCGGCGCCCAGGAGATATCCGGCGTCCACCAGGACGACGCAGCGGTCCACGCTCCACCCACTCTCGGTACGACCGGCACGCCCGGTACGGCCGCCGGGGCCGGTGACGCCTCGCGCGGCCGCGGCGTGTCCGCCCCGGCCCCGCTCCTTCGAACCTGTTTCGAGTCTGCCCGACCGTACAGGGCTTATAGGTTCCGGCTCGATCTTCGGCGTGGCGGGAGGCCGGTGTCCACCGTGCGGGCTGCTCCTTCCGGCCCGGAGGGGCCGCTACCGAGGGCTTTCGCCCGACATGCGCACCGTGCGGAGGCGTGCGACGCTGGGCACGGCCCATCGTTCCGGGATCCGCACAGGAGGAGATCATGGGCAAGCGCAGGAAGGAAGGCCGCGAGCAGCGCGGCGGGCGCACCGTCGCCGAGGAGACGCAGGAGCAGTCGAAGGCCACCGCCGAGCGGATGGCGCGGACGCAGCCGGCCGCGCAGGGCACCCCCGCCGACGTGGCGCGCAAGCACCGCAGGCGCTTCGGCCACAACTGACACCCACAACCGACACCGCCGCCGCGCACGGCACAGCGGCGGTCACCGCGCGGGGCGCCCCGGCAGGACCGGGGCGCCCCGTCGCGCGTACGGCCCGCCTCAGCCGGCCAGGCAGGAGGGGCCGAGCAGTGCCTTGAGGTCGCCGAAGAGCGCGGGGTCGGCGGTGACCCGGTGCCGGTCCAGGCGCAGCACCGTCGTCTTGCGGCTGCCCTGCAGCCTGACCCGCACCTCGGTGGAGCCGCGGTGGTGGGTGAGGACCTCCCCCAGCTTCTCCACCAGCGGCGGGGTGACCTTGACGGTGGGGATGGTGATGGTGACGGGCGCGTCGGAGGCGGCGTCCGACAGGTCGGGGACCATCAGCTCCATGGCGACCAGGCGGGGGATGTCCTCGCGCTTGTCCAGGCGCCCCTTGACGAAGACCACCGCGTCCTCCACGAGCTGGGTGGAGACGAGCTGGTAGGTGGCGGGGAAGAACATGCAGTCGATCGAGCCCGCCAGGTCCTCCACGGTGGCGATCGCCCAGGCGTTGCCCTGCTTGGTCATCTTCCGCTGGAGCCCGGAGATGATCCCGCCGATGGTGACGATCGAGCCGTCGGAGAAGTCGCCGCCGGTGAGCTGGGAGATCGCCGCGTCCGTCTTGTCGGACAGCACGTGCTCCAGGCCGAACAGCGGGTGGTCGGAGACGTAGAGGCCGAGCATCTCCCGCTCCTGGGCGAGCAGGTAGCTCTTGTCCCACTCCTCGGGGGAGAACTCCACGTCCATGCCGAAGCCGGGGCCACTGTCGGAGGACTCCTCCCCCATCCCGCCGAAGAGGTCGAACTGACCCTCGGCCTCCTTCCGCTTGACCTGCACCACGTTGTCGATCATGGTCTCGAAGTGCGCGGTCAGGCCCTTGCGGGTGTGGCCCAGCTCGTCGAAGGCGCCGGCCTTGATCAGCGACTCGACCGTGCGCTTGTTGCACACCACCGCGTCGACCTTGTCCAGGAAGTCGGGGAAGGAGGTGTACTTCCCCTTGGCCTTGCGGCAGGCGACGATGGAGTCCACCACGTTCTGGCCGACGTTGCGCACGGCGGTCAGCCCGAAGACGATCGTGTCGTCACCGCGCGGGGTGAAGTTCGCCTCGGACTCGTTGACGTCCGGCGGCAGCACCTTGATGCCCATGCGGCGGCACTCGTTGAGGTAGACCGCCGACTTGTCCTTGTCGTCGCGGACGGAGGTCAGCAGGGCGGCCATGTACTCGGCCGGGTAGTTCGCCTTGAGGTAGGCCGTCCAGTAGGAGACCAGTCCGTACGCCGAGGAGTGCGCCTTGTTGAAGGCGTATCCGGCGAAGGGCACCAGCACGTCCCACACGGCCTGGATGGCCTCGTCGGAGTAGCCCTTCTCCCGGGCGCCCTTCTGGAAGTTGACGAACTCGGCGTCCAGGACCTCCTTCTTCTTCTTGCCCATCGCCCGGCGCAGCAGGTCGGCCTGTCCGAGGCTGTACCCGGCGAGCACCTGGGCGGCCTTCTGCACCTGCTCCTGGTAGACGATCAGGCCGTAGGTGATGTCGAGGACCTCCTTGAGAGGCTCCTCCAGCTCCGGGTGGATCGGGGTGATCTCCTGCTGCCCGTTCTTGCGCAGCGCGTAGTTGATGTGGGAGTTCATGCCCATCGGGCCGGGCCGGTACAGGGCCGAGACCGCGGAGATGTCCTCGAAGTTGTCGGGCTTCATCATGCGCAGCAGGGAGCGCATGGGGCCGCCGTCGAACTGGAAGACGCCCAGGGTGTCGCCGCGCTGGAGCAGCTCGAAGGTCTTGGGGTCGTCCAGCGTGAGGTCGAGCAGGGTGATGTCGACGCCCTTGTTGGCCTTCACCAGCTTGACGGCGTCGTCCATGATCGTGAGGTTGCGCAGGCCCAGGAAGTCCATCTTCAGCAGGCCGAGCGACTCGCAGGTGGGGTAGTCCCACTGGGTCACCACCGCGCCGTCGTTCTTGGGGCTGAAGACCGGCACGTGGTCGATCAGCGGCTCGCTCGACATGATCACGCCCGCGGCGTGCACGCCCATCTGCCGGACCAGGCCCTCGATGCCGCGCGCGGCGTCGATGACCTTCTTCACGTCCGGCTCGTTCTCGTACATCCCCCGGATCTCGCCCGCCTCGTTGTAGCGGGGGTGCTTGGGGTCGGTGATGCCCGACAGGGGGATGCCCTTGCCCAGGACGTCGGCGGGCATCGCCTTGGTGATGCGGTCGCCCATGGCGTACGGGTAGCCGAGCACACGGGCGGAGTCCTTGATCGCGGCCTTCGCCTTGATGGTGCCGTAGGTGCCGATCTGGGCGACCTTGTCGGCGCCGTACTTCTCGGTCACGTAGCGGATGACCTCGCCGCGCCTGCGCTCGTCGAAGTCGATGTCGACGTCGGGCATGGAGACGCGCTCGGGGTTGAGGAACCGCTCGAAGATCAGCCCGTGCTCGATCGGGTCGAGGTCGGTGATGCCCATGGCGTACGCCACGATCGAGCCGGCCGCGGAGCCGCGGCCGGGGCCGACGGCGATGCCGTTGTTCTTGGCCCACATGATGAAGTCGGCGACGACCAGGAAGTAGCCGGGGAACCCCATCTGGACGATGACGTCCATCTCGTAGTCGGCCTGCTTCTGCCGGTCCTCGGGGACGTTGCCGCAGTAGCGGCGGGCCATGCCGCGGCGGACCTCCTCGCGGAACCAGGACTCCTCGGTGTGGCCCTCGGGCACGGGGAAGCGGGGCATCAGGTCCCGCTTCTCGAACCATCCCTCGGTGTCGATCTGCTCGGCGACCAGGAGGGTGTTGCGGCAGCCCTCCTGCCAGGCGTCGGAGGAGTCGATGGCGTACATCTCCTCCGTGGACTTCAGGTAGTAGCCCGAGCCGTCGAACCGGAAGCGGTCTGGGTCGGAGAGGTTCTTGCCGGTCTGGATGCACAGCAGCGCGTCGTGCGCCTCGGCCTCGTGGGAGTAGGTGTAGTGGCTGTCGTTGGTGACCAGCGGGGGGATGCCCAGCTTCCTGCCGATCTCCAGCAGCCCGTCGCGGACCCGGCGCTCGATCTCGATGCCGTGGTCCATCAGCTCCAGGAAGTAGCGGCCCTTGCCGAAGATGTCCTGGTAGTCGGAGGCCGCCTTGAGCGCCTCGTCGAACTGGCCGAGCCGCAGCCTGGTCTGCACCTCGCCCGAGGGGCAGCCGGTGGAGGCGATCAGGCCCTCGGAGAACTCCGCGATCATCTCCCGGTCGGTCCTGGGCCACTTGACGAAGAAGCCCTCCATGTAGGCGTCCGAGGAGAGCCGGAAGAGGTTGTGCAGACCGGCCTTGTTCGAGGCCCAGATCGTCTTGTGGGTGTAACCGCCGGAGCCGGAGACGTCGTCGCGCTTCTGGTGCGGCTGGCCCCACTGGACACGCCGCTTGTACCGCCTCGACTGCGGGGCGACGTACGCCTCGATGCCGATGATCGGCGTGACGCCCGCCTTGGTGGCGTGCTGGAAGAAGTCGTAGGCCCCGTGGAGGTTGCCGTGGTCGGTCATGGCGATGTGCGTCATGCCCATCTCCTGACACGCGTCGAACATGTCCTTCAGCCGCGCCGCACCGTCCAGCAGGGAGTACTGCGTGTGTACGTGCAGGTGTGTGAACGGCGGTTTGGCCACGGCGGAGGACCTCCAACGAGCGGGCTTGCGGCGCTTCCGGACGGCTCCGAAGTCTAGTCCCGGGGCCGGCGGGGACCGGCCGCCCGGCGGGTGCGGCGGCTCGTTCCCGCGTGTCCCCGCGCCGGCCGCCGCCACACCCCCCGGGAGCCCCCGCGGGATCCCGTGCGCCCCCTTGCGGAAATCCCCGGGGCCACACAGGTCACACCGCCCGCGCCCGCGGCCGCGGGCGTCGGTCGTGTTGCGATCCTCACCCGGTCCACGCCCTTTAGGCACTTCTTAGCGGAGCCCGTGGCACACTCGGCTGCGATGAGCAGGACCGGCTTTCCCGACACAGGCATCCGGGCGGTGCGCGCCGCGGTCTTCACCGCGGTGTGCCTCGTGCTGTCCGCGGGCGCCCATGTGCTGCTCTCGGCCGGCCCCCTGCCGTACCCGCCGCTCCTGGCGGTCGGCGCGGCGGTGTTCGCGATCGCCTTCGCCTTCGCCGGACGCGAGCGGGGCTTCGGGGCGATCGCCGCGCTGCTGGTACCGCTGGAGCTGGCCGCCGACACCGTCTTCACCACCGGCCAGCACGCCTGCTACGGGCAGGCCGGCGGCCCGGTGGCCGGGCCGCTGCGCGCGGTCGGCCTGGATCTTCTGTGCGCGGGGGGCGACTTCGGCACCCCGCTGGCGCGGATGACCGCCTCCGGCGCGTCCCCGCTGCCCGTGGCCGCCCATCCGGCCGCCCCGTGGCTGCTGCTGGCCGCGCACGTGGCCGTGGGCCTTGCGGCGGCCGCGTGGCTGCACC